>NZ_JBEXSZ010000016.1:0-86047 GCF_040613865.1 Streptomyces sp. NPDC006197
GGCCCGGCCGGCCGGGCCCGGGGCCGGCCCGGTGACTCCCGGTCCGGTGACTCCCGGTCCGACGGCTCCGACGTCAGCTCCAGGTGATCGCCGAGGTCTCCCGCCACACCCGGAGGGTCTCCTCGTCACCGGTCAGGGTGACGGCGTCGGCCGGCAGCCGGTTCCACAGGGTCAGGTACAACCGGTCGGCGGGACCGCTCAGTTCGGTGCCGGCCGGCCCGTCGGCGCCCCGGTCGCCCCGCTCCGTCCGCGGCGGATCGGTCGGCGACAGGTGCACGGTCCAGACGTCGCCGGTGTCCGTCGCCCGTACCCGCAGGGTCCGGGGGTCGGGCGTGCGCACCCGGCTGCGGTCGCGGGCGTGGAAGGCGCCGAACAGCTCGTCGATGCCGTCGGCGGCGACCGCCGGGTCCACCGGACCCGGACCGGCCGCGAGCGCGGACTCGGCGTCCGCGCGGTGGACGGTCGTCTCGTGCGCCTGACGGCGGGCCCAGAAGGCCAGGGGCGAGGGCGCCGGGAGGAAGGTCCAGCACTCCAGGTCCTCCGGCGCCGCGCGCAGGGCGGCGACCAGCCGCGCGTGCCCCTCGCGGAAGTACGTCAGCAACTCCTCGCCGTCGAGCGTCGTCTCGCCGTCGCCCTGGTGGAAGGCGGTGCGCCCCTCGGCCACGAAGGTCGTGGCCCAGCGGTGCACCATGGCCGTGTGCCGGAGGAGGTCGCGGACCCGCCACCCGGGGCAGGTCGGCACCTCCGCGTCGGTACCGGCCCTGGCGGCCGCGTCCGCGAGGCCGTGGCCGGCCGCCTCCAGCGCCTCGATGTGGTCCGTGATCTTCAGCGTGTCCATGCTGCGGATTGTGGCAGCCGCGCGGCGGCGGCGCACACGGCGTGCCCGCTCAACTGTCCCGGGGAGCTCCCGCGTTGCGCGCCCCGTACCCCATGGCCGCCGCGCCGGCGGCGAGCACCGCGACCGTCGTGAGGGCCAGCGGCAGGGAGAACCGGTCGGCGAGGAAGCCGATCGCGGGCGGGCCGAGCAGCATGCCCCCGTAGCCGAGTGTGGACGCCGTCGCGACCCCGTCGGGACCGGCGACCGCGCCCGCGCGGGCCACGGCGACGGGGAAGATGTTGGCGAGGCCGAGTCCGGTGATCGCGAAGCCGAGGAGCGCGGCCCAGACGTTCGGCGCGAGTGCGCCGAGCAGCATGCCGACGGCTGCGGTCGCGCCGCCCGCGACGAGGGCGCGGGTCTGGCCGAGGCGTTCGAGCAGCGCGGTCCCGGAGAGCCGGCCGGCGGTCATGGTCAGCGCGAAGACGGAGTACCCGGCGGCGGCGACCCCCGGGTGGGCGTGCAGGTCCTGGGCGAGGTGGAGGGCGCCCCAGTCGGCCAGGGCCCCTTCGCCGTACGCGGTGCAGAGCGCGATCACCCCGAAGACGAGGACCGTGCGGCGCGGCCCGGCCGCCCGTGTGCCGAAACCTTCAGGGGCGGACGGCGCCGGGAGGGCCTCGGGGCGCACGGGGGAGGGATGGCGCAGCAGTACGGGACCGGCGGCGGCCGTCAGGGCCAGGCCGACGACCGTGAGGCCGAGGAGGTGGGCGGTGGGGGACAGGCTTCCGGCGAGCAGCCCGCCGAGCCCCGCGCCGAGCATGCCGCCGAGGCTGAAGGCGGCGTGGAAGCTCGGCATCACCGGCCGTCGGAGTGCGGTCACGAGGTCGACGGCGGCGCTGTTCATGGCCACGTTGATCCCGCCGTACGCGGCGCCGAAGACGAGGAGCACCAGGCCGAGCGCGAGCGGGGACCGGGTGAGGGCGGGCAGGGCGACCGAGAGGGAGAGCAGGACGGCGGTGGCGACGGTGACCGCGTGGGAGCCGTGGCGGCGGCAGAGCCGGCCGGTCAGCGTCATCGTGATCACGGCGCCCGCCGAGACGCCCAGGAGGGCGAGGCCGAGGTCGCCGGCCGAGGCGCCGGTCTGCTGCTTGACGGCGGGGATCCGGACCACCCAGCCGGCGAACAGGAAGCCGTCGAGGGCGAAGAAGAGGGTCAGGGCGGAGCGGAGGCGGGTCAGGGAGCGGGTGGCGGTGTCTCCGCCGGAGCTCCCCGTGAGGGCCGTCCGTACTTTGTTTAGTAGCGGCACAAACTCAGGATAGGGGCCGAGGGGTGGGAGAATCAACCGGGCGGGGACGGCGCCCCGGCCCGATCATGGGAGACTCACCACCATGAACGGCAAGGCGACGACGACCCGGACACGGCTGGACAGGGGGCGTAACGCGCTCGGCCCCGCACTGGAACTGGTGCACACCGGCAGGGCGCCGACCCGGGCCGTCCTCACCGCCGAACTCGGCGTCACCCGGGCCACCGCGGGCGCCGTCGCCGCCGAGCTGGAGGCCCTCGGCCTCATCCGCGTCGACTCCAACCCCGGTGCCGCCGCGGGCTCCCAGGGGCGGCCCTCGCACCGCCTCGCCGTCGACGAGAAGGGCCCCGTCGCCCTCGCCGCCCAGGTCCACGCGGACGGTTTCCGCGCCGCCCTCGTCGGTCTCGGCGGCACCATCGTGGCCACCGCCCCCGGCTGCGTCACCGTCTCCGCCGACCCGGCGCAGGTCCTCGGCGCCGTCGTCGACGCGGGGGCCGCGCTGCTCCGGGAGAGCGGCCGCCGGTGCGTCGGCGCCGGACTCGCCGCCCCCTCCGCCGTGGCCGAGCCCGAGGGCACGGCGCTCAACCCGCTCCACCTCGCCTGGCCCGCCGGAGCGCCCGTCCGGGAGATCTTCGCCGAGCGGGTGCGGGCCGCCGGCATCGAAGGCCCCGCCTTCACCGGCAACGACGTCAACCTCGCCGCGCTCGCCGAGCACCGCCACGGCGCGGGGCGCGGTGCCCGGGACCTGCTCTGCGTCGCCACCGGGCACCGGGGCGTCGGCGGCGCGCTCGTCCTCGACGGGCGCCTGCACACGGGGAGTTCGGGCCTCGCCCTGGAGGTCGGCCATCTGACGGTCAACCCCGAGGGACGTCCCTGCCACTGCGGCAGCCGCGGCTGCCTCGACGTCGAGACGGACCCGCTCGCGTTCCTCACGACCGCGGGCCGGACCCCCGGCCCCGAGGTGTCCCTGCTCCAGCAGTCCCGCGACCTGCTGCGCACCAGCCCCGACGACCCGGGCGTCCGGGTCGCGGTGGGGGAGCTGATCGACCGGCTCGGACTCGGGCTCGCCGGCCTGGTGAACATCCTCAACCCGGACCGGATCATCCTCGGCGGGCTCCACCGCGAGCTCCTCGACGCCGACGCCGAGCGGCTGCGCGCGGTCGTCGCCGACCGCAGCCTGTGGGGCCGCAGCGGCGGCGTGCCGATCCTCCCCTGCACCCTGGACCACAACAGCCTCGTCGGCGCGGCCGAACTCGCCTGGCAGCCGGTCCTGGACGATCCGCTCGCCGCCCTGGGGCGCGAGCCGGTCTGAACCCCGTTCCGTCGCACGCCCGGACGCGTACGCCTCCCTCGGCTTCCTCCCCGGTCGCACGCGGCACGTCGCGGGCTTCGCCGACGTCACCGACCCGCCCACGGGGAAGGCCGCCGGATCGGCGGGATCGCGAGGCGCTCGCGAAGGAGCGCGGCTGACCCGGGGGTGTGTCACGCCCGGGGATCGGGGCGACCCTCCACCAGTGCGGCGAGCCGGTCGAGCGCCATGCGCGTGCCGGTCTCGTTGTCGGCGGGCGGCACCGCGTCCGGCACCCCCTCGTGGACGATCCTGAGCTCGGTCCCGCCCTCGATCTCCGTCAGCGTCGTCGTGAGGATCATCGCCCCGCGCAGCGAGGGGTCCGGCGTCTCGAACTCGATGCTCTCGACCACCTTCTCGTACGGCACGAGCTCCAGAAAGGTGCCGTGGTACGTGTCCGTACGGGCCCCCGACTTCCCGGCGCCGTCGGGCGACCCGTAGCTCAGCGACACCCGGAAGGCGCCCCCTTCACGCGCCTCGAAGTCGTGCACCTCGCAGGTCATCCCGTACGGGACCCGCCAGCGCGCGACGGCGTCCGGATCGAGGAGTGACCGGTAGACGACCGATGCAGGGGCGGCGATGTGGCGGGACACGTGTGTGGTGTACACGTCTCCCAGGCTAGTGGCGGACCGGCGGGCGGGCGCGGTGGAACCGGGGTGGGGACGCCGTCGGAAAACCCGTGTGCGGGGGAGGCGGGACGACGTACCGTTCCGCTCCGTGATCACTTCTGAGACCGGTACCCCTCTCGCATCCGATCTTCCTCCGCGCCTGGGCAGCCTCACCTTCCACGGGCCCCTCTCCGAGGCCCGCGCCACCCGCATGATCGAGCGGCTCGCCGCCGCCGGCCCCGCCGACGTGCTCGACATCGGCTGCGGCTGGGGCGAGTTGCTCCTGCGCGTCCTGGAGGCGGCGCCCGCCGCCGAGGGGGTCGGGATCGACATCAACACCGAGGACCTGGCCCGCGGCCGGGCGCTCGCCGAGCGGCGCGGGCTCGCCGACCGCGTCGCCTTCGTCGAGGAGTCGGCGCTCGGCACCGACCGGGGCCCCGTCGACGCGATCCTCTGTCTCGGCTCCAGCCAGGCGCTCTGCGACCCCGAGCTGCCGCACGACCCGGCCGCCGCCCTGCGCGAGCTGCGCCGGCTCGTCCGGCCCGGCGGGCGGGTCGTGCTCGGCGAGGGCTTCTGGGAGCGCACGCCGACCGAGGCGGAGCTCGCCGGGATGTGGCCCGGCGCGACCGTCGACGACCACTTCTCCCTCGGCGCCCTCGTCGATCTCGCCGTCGAGGCGGGGTTCCGGCCCGCGTGGATCGAGACGGCGGGCGCGGAGGAGTGGGAGGAGTTCGAGTCCGGCTACCGGTACGACACCGAGGTCTGGCTCGCCGCCCACCCCGACCACCCGCTCGCCGCCGAGACCCGCGAGCGCGTCGACCGGCAGCGTTCCAGCTGGTTGAACGGTTACCGGAACGTCCTCGGCATCGCCTACCTCACCCTCGTCGCCGTGGCCTGAGGTCCACCGGGGACCGGTTCACCACTGTCGTCCGCTGCCCAGCGCCGCGCGGCCCGGGGCCGACAGGTGCAGCACCCGGAAGCGCTCGCCCTCGTCGGCGGGCGCTTCCGGACCCTCCCACAGGGTGAACGAGAGCAGTTCCCAGTGGCGCGGGTCCACCGCCAGGGCGGAGGCCACCACCCCGTCCCGCCGCGCCTCGCGCGCGTGCCGGTCCACCGCCTCCGCCACGGCCTCGCCCGGCGGGACGCCCTCCCCGAGCGGGGCCCTCCGCCGCGTCGCGGCGCCCGGCGCCGACGCGGTCGCGGGCCCCTCCTCGTATGACAGACCCGCCCAGTGCTGCACCACCGGCCGGCCGAAGTCGTCGACGATGCCCTGGAAACCGGGGCCCCAGAGGAAGGAGTTCATGCCCTCGGGGGTGTCCCAGAGATAGAACGGCGCGTACTGGTTGACCGGCGACCCGGCCTCCCGCTCCCGGATCAGATACGCCTTCAGGCCGAGCCCGGGGAAGGCGTCGAGCAGATGGCCCCTGGTCGCCACCCGCTTGCGGATGATCTCCATGTCGTAGTCGGCGGGCAGGGTGATCTCGTACTGCAGCGCGTGCACGGGAAGGCTCCGTTTCTCTGGACGCAGGGGGTCACGACGCAGGGGTTCACGACGCAGGGGTTCACGCCGGGGCGGTGCGCGGGGCGAGCAGGGCGAGCAGTCCGCGTACGGCGGTGTCGAACGGAGCGGGCGAGCCCGTCGCACGGGCCAGCACGTACCCGCCCTGTACGGTCGCGAGGACCGTCGCCGCGATCTCGACCGGATCGAGGGAGCCGCTCAACTCGCCGCTGTCCACGCCCTCCCGCACGACCTCGGCGATCCTGCCGCGCACCCGGCCGAGCACCTCCTCGACCGGCGCGCGCAGCTCCGGGTCCGCGATGACCTCCGGGTCCATGGTCAGCCGGCCCACCGGGCAGCCGCGCAGGACGTCGCGCTCGCGCCGCAGGTACGCCTCGACGCGGGCGTACGCCGAACCCCCGCCGCCGAGGACCGCCTCGGCCGCCGCGCCCAGCTCCTCGGCCGAGCGCCGGATGGCCGCGAGCGCCAGGTCCTGCTTGCCGGCGAAGTGGTGGTACATGCTGCCCTGGCCCGCGCCCGCCGCCTGCTGGACGGCCTTGGGGCTGGTGCCGACGTAGCCGCGCTCCCACAGCAGTTCGCGGGTCGCCTCGATCAGCCGCTCCGAGGTGCTCATGCTCATGACCGCACTGTACATACCAGTAGGTACAGAAGGGAAGCAGCGCCCGCGAGGCCGCGTACTCCCGGTGTCGTACGCCAGGAGCCGCTGCCCGTACGACGACCCGGACCCCCTCCCGGAGCGAGTCTCGAACCGGACACAGAGACCGACCGAGGAGCTGAACCCTCATGAACACACTCGCCCACGCGGGCCCCGGCCCGTGGGTCCTCTTCTTCCCCCTCGTCTGGGCCGCCGTCGTCATCGGGATCGTCACCGTCGCCCGCCGCGCCGGATGGCGGCGCGGACGCGACTTCCGGTTCGGCGGCGACTTCCGCCGTGACGGCGGGCCGGACGAGCACTCGCCCATCGCCCTGCTCGGCCACCGGTTCGCGGCCGGGGAGATCGACGAGGACGAGTACTGGAGGCGCCTGACCGTCCTGGAGGAGCAGTTCGGCCGCGCCGCGGACCCCAAGGGGCGCCGGACATGACCAGCCCCGCCCCGCTCCCCGCCGCCCGGGTCGTCGACGCCGTCAAGGTGTACGGGCGCGGCGACACCGAGGTCAGGGCCCTCGACGGCGTGAGCGTCGACTTCCCCGCCGGCCGCTTCACCGCCGTCATGGGCCCCTCCGGCTCCGGCAAGTCCACCCTCATGCACTGTGCCGCCGGACTCGACACCCTCACCTCCGGCGCCGCCCTCGTCGGCGACACCGACCTGTCCACCCTCGACGACCGGCGCCTGACCCTGCTGCGCCGCGACCGGATCGGCTTCGTCTTCCAGGCCTTCAACCTGCTGCCGACCCTCACCGTCGCCGAGAACATCACCCTCCCTCTCGACCTCGCCGGACACCCTGTCGACCGGCATCGGTTCGACCGGCTCGTCGACACCGTCGGCCTCCGCGACCGCCTCCACCACCGGCCGGCCGAACTCTCCGGCGGACAGCAGCAACGCGTCGCCGTCGCCCGGGCCTTCGCCGGCGACCCCGACGTCGTCTTCGCCGACGAACCCACCGGCAACCTCGACTCGCGCTCCGGCGAGGAGGTCCTCCGCCTGCTCGGCCGCACGGTCCACGACACCGGCCGTACGGTCGTCATGGTCACCCACGACCCCGTCGCCGCGGCCCACGCCGACGAGGTGATCTTCCTCGCGGACGGCCGGCTCGTCGACCGCATGACCGGCCCCACGGCCGACCGCGTCCTCGACCGCATGAAGGCCTTCGACACGGGCATCGCGACGGTCCCCGGAGGTGCGGCATGAACACCCCCGCCACCCTGCGCCTCGCCCGGTCCTCGCTACGCACTCACCGCCGCCGCTTCCTCGGCACCTTCGCCGCCGTCCTCCTCGGCGTCGCCTTCCTCACCGGCACCCTCGTCATGGGCGACACCCTCCGCGCGAGCTTCGACTCGCTGTTCACCGGCGCCACGCGGGGCACCGACGCCGTCGTCCGCAGCGCCGTCACCGTGACCGCCGCCGGCGAGGCCCAAGGCACCCGCGGCCCCGTCGACGCGGACCTCGCCGAGCGCCTCGCCCGGGTGCCCGGGGTGGCCGCCGCCGCGCCCCGGATCGAGGGCGCGGGCCAGCTCCTCACCGCCGACGGCACCCCCGTCGGCGGCAAGGGCCCGCCCACCCTCGCGGGCAACTGGATCGAGGACGCCGCCCTCAACCCGTACCGCCTCGCGGAAGGCCGCGCACCGAGCGCCCCCGGCGAGGCCGTCGTCAACCGGGGCGCCGCGAAGACGGCCGGTCTCGCCATCGGCGACACGACGGTCCTGCGCACCCCCGACCCGGTGAAGGTCACCGTCGTCGGCCTCGCCACCTTCGGCGGCGCGGACGGCATGGGACAGGTCACCTGGACCGGCCTCACCCGCGCCGACGCCGAGAAGTACCTGACGGCACGCCCCGGGGAGGCGACGAGCATCGCCGTACGCGCCGGGCCCGGCGTCTCGCAGGACGCGCTGGTCGACGCGCTGAAGCCCGCCCTGCCCGACGGCGTCGAGGCGATCACCGGACAGCGGGCCGCCGAGGAGAACACCGAGATGGTCTCCGGCCGGTTCCTGGACCTCTTCACCACCTTCCTGCTGGTGTTCAGCGGGGTCGCCGTGCTCGTCTCCGTCTTCACCATCCACAACACCTTCGCCGTCCTCGTCGCCCAGCGGACCCGCGAGAACGCCCTCCTGCGCGCGATCGGCGCCGCCCGCCGCCAGATCGTCACCGGCACCCTCGCCGAGGCGCTCACCGTGGGACTGCTCGCCTCCCTCGCCGGGCTCCTCGCCGGGATCGGCGTGGCCGCCGGACTCCAGGCGCTGTTCCCCGCGATCGGCTTCCCCTTCCCCGAGGGCGACCTCGTCGTGGCCGGCACCTCCCTGGCCCTGCCGCTCGGCGTCGGGCTCGCGGTCTGCGCCGGTTCGGCGCTCCTGCCGGCCGTACGGGCCGGGCGCACGGCCCCGCTCGCCGCGCTCCGCGAGACGGACGTGGACGGCTCGGGCACCTCCCGCCGCCGCGCACTGAGCGGAGGCGCCCTGCTCGCCACCGCCGTCGGCACGGTCCTCGCCGGCGTCCTCGGCACCCCGTCGCTGTGGCTCGCCGCCACCGGCGCCGCGCTCGCCACCGCCGCGTTCGTGGTCCTCGGACCGGTCGCCGCCTCCCTCGCCGTACGGGTGCTCGGCCGCCCGCTGCGCGGGGTCAACCACCGCCTCGCCCGCCGCAACGCCCTGCGCAGCCCGGGCCGTACGGCCGCGACCGCCACCGCCCTGATGATCGGGGTCGCCGTCGTCACCCTCTTCACGGTCTTCGGCGCCTCCCTCAAGGCGACCATGGACCGCACGGTCGACCGCTCCTTCGCCGGGGACGTGGCGATCGGCGCGCCCTCGTTCGGCGCGGGCGGCAGCGGGCTCAGCCCCCGCCTCGCCCCGGCCGTCGCCGCGCTGCCCGAGGTCGACACCGCCGTGGGCCTGGGACGCGGCGTCGCGGAGGTGGACGGCCGGGGCCGCGCGCTCACGGTCACCGACCCGGCCGCGCTCGCCCGGACGCTCGACCTGGGGGAGGTACGGGGCTCCCTCGCCGGACTCGGTACGGACGGGCTCGCCGTCGCCGCCGACGAGGCCGCCGCCTCCGGTCTGGCACCCGGCGGGACCGCCGAGCTGACGTTCACCGACGGCATTCGGCACACCTTCACGGTCCGCGCGGTCTACGAGCGCGCCGACCTCGCCGGCGACTACCTCGTCACCCGGGAGGCCTGGGCCCCGCACCGCACCCAGGACGCCGACCGGCTGGTCGCCGTCTCCTTCGCGGACGGCGTCCGCGCCGAGGACGGCAAGGCCGCCGTGACCGAGGTCGCCGACCGGTACGGCCGTCCGGAGGTGCAGACCCGGGAGGAGTACGCGGAGGCCTCGGCGGGCGGCATCGACATGATGCTCACCCTGATCTACGCGCTCCTCGCGCTCGCGGTGCTGATCGCCCTGCTCGGCATCGCGAACACGCTGACCCTCTCCGTCCACGAACGGACGCGCGAACTCGGCCTGTTGCGGGCCGTCGGGCAGACCCGGGCCCAGCTGCGGACCATGGTCCGCTGGGAGTCCGTCCTGGTCGCCGCCTTCGGAACGGTCGGCGGGCTCGTGCTCGGGGGCTTCCTCGGCTGGGTCCTCGTCCGCGCCTCGGCCGGCTCGGGCGACAGCGCCCTGGCGTTCGCCGTACCGACCGTGCGGCTCGCGGCCGTGGCCCTGGCCGGACTGGTGGCGGGAGCCGCGGCGGCCTGGCGCCCGGCCCGCCGGGCGGCCCGCCTGGAGATCCTCCGGGCCATCGCCACGGAGTGACGAGGCGCCGGGGGGCTTCGCCGGCCCGCCTGGTCGGGGGCCCCGCCCGCCCGGGACGCCGAGGGACTTCGGCGACCCGCCCGGCGGGGGATCTCGACCGGCTTCGTGGGCCGTCGGCCAGGAACCGACCGGCTTCGTCAGCCCGCCCGGCCCGCCAGGACCGGGCGGGCCAGCGACGGGGCCGGCACCGGTTCGGTCGGGGAGCTGAGGGGTACGCCGGGGAGCCGGCTGTACCCGACACCCGCGAACAGGCCCTCGGTCGCGGCCTCGTACACGGCCCGCGCGCGCTCGTCGACGGGGGCACCGAGGGCCGGCGCCGTGAGGGTGAACCACACGACCTTGCCGTCGGCTCCGCACGGACGGACGCCCCAGCTCTCGCTGACCGCCCCGACGATGCCGAGCCCCCGGCCGGAGGTGGCGAGCGCGTCGAGGTCGTCCACCGGGGCGAGCGCCCCGGACGCTTCGAGCGCGTCCGGACGCCGGACCTCGGGCAGGCGGGGATCGTGGTCCCGGACCGAGACGGTGAGCCGGTCGAGCAGCAGCTCGATCTCGACCTTGCACCCCTTGTCCGGCTGGGCGTGGCGGTGCACGTTCGTCAGCAGCTCGGTCAGACCGAGGACGGCCTGGTCCACCAGGGCGTCCAGCTGCCAATGTCGAAGATGCGCGGAGATGATGCGGCGGACCTGTCCGATCCGCGACGGCAGAGCCTGAAGCTCCACCGCGTAGTACCTGCTCGGCTCGCTGATCACGGCTGCGACTCCCCGAAGTGGTCCGGAAGAAGACGAAGATTCGGATCTGTCTCTGCGGTACAGAAGGGGGCGGCGACCTGATCGCAGCGTCACCACCGCTGAACCCTCAGTGAGGTGGATTCCAGCCTGGACCAGCCGTGACCGCCCCGCAACTCGCCGCGAGCCTCCGCAGCTCAGGGCCCGCTCCGCCGCGTCGCGGCCCTCAGGACCGCCCGGCCGCCCGCTTCAGCGCCGCGAGGAAACGCCCGGACGCCGCCTCCGCCTCCGCCTCGCCGCCCCCGCGGTGTTCGTCCTGGAGCGTCAGCCGGTACCGCGTGCCGTTCACGGTCGCCACCGTCTCGTCCGCCTTCGCGAACCACGGCCGCCCCGCCCGTACCGCCGACACCGGCGCGCTGTCGATCTCGCTTCCGTAACTCGTCAGGAGCGCGAGCCGACCGTCCTCGATCCGCACCTCGCCCGCGCGCGTCAGCGAGCGCGGCCAGCGCGCGATCCGTACGCCCCTGGCGCTGAACTCGGGCTCCGCCATGCCGATCCGCCCCTTTCACCCGGTTGCCGTACCCAGTGTGCCGGGCCGTCGCCGCGCGCACCAGTAGCGCTCCCGAAGGCCGTCCACAAGGGAGGCCTATGGAACGTCAAAGGGAACGTTTGCCCAGGTGAGAGCGGTATTGTCGGCAGGGGGAGACCCCTGAGGCGACACACGAATAGAGGGACGGATGAGCACCACCCACGAGAGTGCGGCCGCGGCCACGGTCGACGTCGACCGCAGCGACCCGGCGTACCGGTCCTGGCTGAAGGAGGCCGTGCGCAAGGTCCAGGCCGACGCCAACCGCTCCGCCGACACCCATCTGCTGCGCTTCCCCCTCCCCGAGGAGTGGGGCATCGACCTCTACCTCAAGGACGAGTCGACCCACCCCACCGGCAGCCTCAAGCACCGCCTCGCCCGCTCCCTCTTCCTCTACGGCCTCTGCAACGGCTGGATCCGCCCCGGCAAGCCCGTCATCGAGGCCTCCAGCGGCTCGACCGCCGTCTCCGAGGCGTACTTCGCGAAGCTCATCGGCGTCCCCTTCATCGCGGTGATGCCCCGCACGACCAGCCCCGAGAAGTGCCGGCTCATCGAGTTCCACGGCGGGCAGTGCCACTTCGTCGACGACTCGCGCACGATGTACGAGGAGGCCGCCGCCCTCGCCGAGCGCACCGGCGGCCACTACATGGACCAGTTCACCTACGCGGAGCGGGCCACCGACTGGCGCGGCAACAACAACATCGCCGAGTCGATGTACCAGCAGCTGCGCCTGGAGCGGTACCCGGAGCCCGCCTGGATCGTCGCCACCGCCGGCACCGGCGGCACCTCGGCCACCATCGCCCGCTACGTCCACTACATGCAGCACGACACCCGGATCTGCGTCGCCGACCCCGAGAACTCCTGTTTCTTCGACGGCTGGACGCACCACGACCCGAACGCCACCGCCGACTGCGGCTCGCGCATCGAGGGCATCGGCCGCCCCCGCATGGAGCCCAGCTTCGTGCCCGGCGCCGTCGACCGCATGATGAAGGTCCCCGACGCGGCGAGCGTCGCCGCCGTCCGCGCACTGGAGACCGCGATCGGCCGCAAGGCGGGCGGCTCCACCGGCACCGGCCTGTGGAGCGCCTTCAAGATCATCGCCGAGATGGTCGCCCACGACCGCACCGGCAGCGTCGTCACCCTCATCTGCGACCCGGGCGAGCGCTACCTCGACAAGTACTACTCCGACGACTGGCTGGCCGCCCAGGGCCTGGACATCGCCCCGTACTCCGCCGCTATCGAGCGGTTCCTGACGACGGGGGCCTGGCCGGAGTGAGCCGCCGGTCCAGCCGGCGCGCCGCGTCCCGGAAGGACAACCCCACGCCCGGCGCCGCGAGACGCAGCGCGAGCCGGAACGGGGCGGCGCCGTCGGCGGCCATGGTCCAGCGCAGCCGGGTGCCCGTCCCGGTGGGGGAGAGGGCCCACTCCTCCGCCAGGGCCGTCACACCGGGCGCGTTCGTCGCGTCCACCCGGTAGGCGTAGCGGAGGTCGGGCTCGGAGGCCAGGACCGTCTCGTCGAAGGCGATCCCGCCCCGCAACCGTACGGTCCGGCCCGCGCCGTCGCCGGTCGGGACGGCGGAGGTGACGGCCGTGAACCACGACGGCAGGCTCCCCACCTCCACGGCCACCGACCGGTAGACGGTCGGCGGCGGCGCGGCGAGGGTCGCGGTGAAGACCAGGCGGACGGGCGCGGACGTGGTGAAGTCGAGCTCCACCGGGCGCAGTCGGCGTGCCATGGACCCTCCCGGGGCGGGGCGTGGGTGGATGCAGCACCATAGCTGACGCGCCGTCAACAGCACAGGGGCGGGGATCACACCCCTCGCAGCAACCCGTCCACCGCCCGGCCGAACACGGCCCGCCCCGCCCGTGCCAGCAGCCGGTCGAAGGCCCTCGGGACGCCCCGTACCGAAAGCTCCTCCGTCCACAGCACCCGGCAGCCGCCGTCCGGCGTGCCCGTCACCTCGATCAGCGCCCAGCCCCGCACCACCCGCCCGGACTTCTCCAGGCGGCAGACGCCAGGGCGGCCGGCCGACGGTGGGTCCCAGCGCACGACCTCCATCGGGTCGTCGAAGGACAGCCGGCCGATGCCCGTGCGGGCGACGAACCGGGTGCCCACCCCGTCCGGCCCCGGCGTCAGCACCCTCGTCCGGGTCAGCGGCACCTGGCGGCCGTGCGCCGGCCAGTCCGTCAGCCGGCGCCACACCTCCTCCGGCGCCGACGGCACCGTCCGCCCGACCCGGAAGAGGCTCACCCCTGTTCCTCGCCCGGCACCACGAGACCCGGCACGTACTCCGTCACCTCGGCCCGCACCCCGGCGGGCAGACCGCTGTCCGTCACCCAGGTGTCGACCTCGTCGAGGGCGGCGAAGGAACTGAGACCCACCGTCCCCCACTTGGTGTGGTCGGCGACCACCACGACCCGGCGCGCCGAGCGCATCAGGCACCGGTTGGTCTCGGCCTCCGCCAGGTTCGGCGTGGAGAGCCCGGCCTCCACCGACACGCCGTGCACGCCGAGGAAGAGCAGGTCGAAGTGGAGCGAGCGGACCGCCCGGTCCGCCACCGGCCCCACCAGCGCGTCGGACGGCGTGCGGACCCCGCCGGTCAGGACGACGGTCGCCGCGCCGCGCCGCGTCTCGCCCCCGCCGCCCGCCTGCTGCGCCTCGTGGAACACGTCGGCGACCCGCACCGAGTTGGTGACCACCGTCAGGTCCGGCACGTCGAGCAGGTGCCGGGCCAGCGCGTAGGTCGTCGTCCCGCCGGACAGGGCGATCGCCGTGCCCGGTGAGACGAGGGCCGCCGCCGTGCGGGCGATCTCGTCCTTGGCGCTCGGTTCGAGCACCGACTTGGCCTCGAAGCCCGGCTCGTGGGTGCTCGCCTCGACCACCGGAACGGCCCCGCCGTGCACCTTCGCGACCATGCCCTGCCGGGCCAGCGCGTCCAGGTCGCGGCGGATCGTCATGTCCGAGACGTTCAGACGACGGGTCAGTTCGTTGACCCGCACACCGCCACGCCGCCGTACCTCGTCGAGGATCAGGGCACGCCGCTGCTCCGCGAGGAGGTTCTGGTTGTCAGTCACCGCCGGGGCCGGTCCTTCCGCAGGAGACAAGGGGATCAGTGTCGGATTCGGTGAGAGACCGTGCGCGGTCGCACGGCCTTCCGCGATCCTGTTGCCGACGTCGCATCTTCCCACTCTGAGAGGAAGTCCCCTCAGTGTCCCCTGCCACACCCGCCCCGGAGAGCGGGGGCGCGGCGCTCGAACTCCTCGTCCACGGAGTCGGCGGAGCCACCCCCGAGTCGATGCTCGACGACCCCAGGACCGTACGGGTCACCGGCGACCGGACCGCCGCCATGTACCGGCGCGGCGAGGACCTCGACGCCGAGGAACACCCCGAGCGGTACGCGGCGCGCCCCGTCCCGGAGGCGTACTGCTGGTCCAATCTGACCTCCGGCGACGGCGCCCGCGCCCTGTGGCTGCTGCTCCTGCCCTTCATGGTGGCCAACCTGGCGCACTGGATGCGGCCGCCCGCCGAGGGCAGGCCGGCGCTCGTGCGGCTCTACGGGGTCCTCGTCCGGCTCGTCGCCCTCACCCTCACCGTCCTGCTCACGGCCGCCGCCTGCGAGGTGGCGCTCGACCTGACGGCCTGGCAGTGCGCGGCCACCACCGCCTGCACCGACGCGTACTCCTGGCTCGGTTTCCTCTCCGCCGGGCGCGGCGGCTGGTGGTCCCTGCCGGGCCGCCGTCTCGCCCTCGCCGCACTCGTGCCGACCGCGCTCGTCGGCCTGCTCTGGTACCTCTCCAACCGGACCTGGAGCGCGTACGAGGCGCAGCGCCCGCCCGCCGGATACGACGCCCCCGTCACGGAGCCCGGGGCCGACACGGAGGCGGCGGACGCCGCCGAGCCCGTCGGCCCCGTCGAGCTCCGCCCCGCGCTCGGCCGCCCCGGCTTCTGGTACGGCCGCCGGCTCGTCGCCCGCCTCCGGGCCGCCCACACCGCCGCCGGGTTCCTCACCGTCGCCGCCGCCCTCGTCACGGCCACCGTCCGCCACGACGCCGGCTCACCCGGCCCGCGCGCGGTCCTCGGCTGGGTCCTCCAGGCCGCCGTCGCCGTCCTCGCCCTCGTCGTGGTCTGGGTCGTCTGCCGGCGCGGCCGCAGCGAGAGCCGGCTCGACCTGCGCGTCGAACGGGCCCTCGTCTCCTGGCTCCCCGCCGCCTCCCTCGCCGTCCTCGCGCTCACCGCCCTGCACGCCGGCTGGTCCCGCCCCGGCTGGATCTCCTCCGGCACCCTTCCCGGCGACGCCGTCTTCGGCGCCCTCACCCTCGTCCAGGGCGGTCTCGTCGTCGCCCTCGGCGTCGTCGCCCTGCTCCTCCAGCGGCCCCGCCGGGATCCCCGTACCGCGCTGCGCGGACTCGGCGGGCCTGCGGTCGCCATGCTGGCCTGCGCGCTCGCCGGGGTCATGTCCGGGGGAGTGGCGCAGCGGGTCGCCGACTGGCTCGACGGCCCGGCCACCCCCGGCATGGGCGACCACGGCCCCAGGATCGGCCCGCCGGTCCTCCTCAGCTGGCAGGCCTCGGTGATCCCCGTCCTGCTCCTGCTGCTCCTCGCGCCCGCCGCCCTCCTCGCCGCACGGACCGTCCTCGACGCCCGGCGCCTGCGCTCCGCCGTCGAGGCCGACTACGGCGCCGCCGGCGAACGCGACCCGGTGCGCACCGGACAGATCGCGACCGGCCGGGCCCGCGCCTCGCTCACCGACTCCGCGCCCGTCCTCGTCGGCGTCGTCTCCGGCGCGACCCTGCTCCTCGGGGCCGCCTCCGTCGTCGGCGCCTGGGCCAGCGGCAACGTGCCGGGCCGGGCCTTCGACGGGGCCCACCCCGCGATCGCCTCCCTCGCCTCCGTCACCCAGGCCCTCGGCTCCTGGATGATCGGCTTCGGCTTCCTGCTCTTCGTCACCTGGGGCCGCCGCGCCTACAAGGACGCCTCCGCCCGCCGCACCATCGGCATCCTCTGGGACGTCGGCACCTTCTGGCCCCGCGCCGCCCACCCCTTCGCCCCGCCCTGCTACGCCGAACGCGCGGTCCCCGACCTCACCTGGCGGATGAGCTCCTGGACCCGGAGCACCGGCGGCCGGCTCGTCATCTCCGGGCACTCCCAGGGCAGCGTCCTCGCCGCGGCCGCCGTCTGGCAGCTGCAGCCCGCCACCCGGAGCCGGGTCGCCCTGCTCACCTACGGCTCACCGCTGGAGCGGCTCTACGGCCGCTGGTTCCCCGCGTACTTCGGCCCCGAGGCGCTGCGCGCCCTGAACCGCACGGTGCACTGCTGGAGCAATCTGTACCGCGCCACCGACCCCATCGGCGGCCCCGTCAGGGTCCCCGCCGAGGACGGCCGCCCGGCCGTGGACGGAGCGGTGCTGCTCGACCCCGTGGCGTACGGCCGTACCCGCCGGCATCCGCTGCCCGAACCGATCCTCGGCCACTCCGACTACCAGGCCGACCCGGCGTTCGCCCGGTGCCGCTCCGGACTCCTCGACCGGCTCCCGCCGGCCTTCCCCTACCAGCGGACCAACTCGCCCCTGGATCAAGGGATTTCGGGGATGTCCTCCGGGTAGAGCAGGGTCAGGTCGTCCGTGCTCGCCTCGGCGAGCGCGGCGACCCGGCCCGCGTGCCGCTCCACCATCGACTCGAAGGTCCCCCGTGCCGTACGGCCGTTGCCGAACGCCGGGCCCTTGGGGAGCTTCTCGAAGTACGCGAGCAGCGCCTCGTCCGTGCCCGGCGCCAGCCGGTACTCGTGCTCGTCCGCCTGCTGCCCGACGATCCGCAGCAGCTCCTCCGGCGTGTAGTCGCCGAAGGTGATGGTCCGGGAGAAACGGGAGGCGACACCGGGGTTGACGGTGAGGAAGCGCTGCATCTCCGCCGTGTACCCGGCGACGATGACCACCACCGCGTCCCGGTGGTCCTCCATCAGCTTCACCAGCGTGTCGATCGCCTCACGGCCGAAGTCCCGCCCCGAGTCCTCCGGCGACAGCGCGTACGCCTCGTCGACGAAGAGCACGCCGCCGCGCGCCCGGTCGAAGGCCTCCTGCGTGCGGATCGCCGTCGAGCCGATGTGCTCGCCGACCAGGTCCACCCGGGAGACCTCCACCAGGTGCCCGCGCTCCAGGACCCCGAGCGAGGCGAGGATCTCGCCGTACAGCCGGGCCACCGTCGTCTTGCCCGTGCCCGGGTTGCCGGTGAAGACCAGGTGGCGGCGGACCGAGGCCGCCTTGAGTCCCGCCTCCTGACGCCTGCGCCCCACCTCGATCATGTTGGTGAGGGTCCGCACCTCCAGCTTGACGCTCTCCAGACCCACCAGGGCGTCCAGTTCGCCGAGCACGTCCTGCGAGGAACGGGCCTCCGGCGCGGGCTCCGGAGCGGCCGGCGGGGCCACCGGGGCGCGCGGCGCGGGCACCGTGCCGAGCAGCCCCGCCGGCTGCGTGGCCGTCAGGACCGTGCCGCCGTCGGGCACGGAGGAGCGGACCGCGCTCTCGTCGCTGGTGCAGTCCTCCGCGCTCGCACCCTCCTCGGGGAACTCGTAACCGCCGCGCGCGCAGCGCTCCGTGCGGCACTTGCGCAGGGTCGTCCGGCAGCCGTCCGTGACGTGGAAGCCGTATCCGCCGCTGCCCGTCACCCGGCAGCCGTGGAAGGAGCCGCGGCCCTCCGCCGAGACGTAGAAACCGGCCTCGGCGGGCGAGGTGACCACACACCGGTCGATCGTGGGGTCGGCGCCCTTGGTGACGATGACCCCGGTCTGCACGGAGTCGATCGTGCAGCCGCCGAGGGTGCCGCCGCTGCCGTGGTCCCGGAACCAGGCGCCCGTGGACGCCTCCCGGATCCGGCAGTCGTCGAGCTGGGCCGTGGCCCCGTCGCTCACCGACACCGCCGTGTTCCGCACCTGCGTCAGATCGCTGTCGACGACGTCCACGCGCGAGCCCCGGTCGAGGACGAACAGCGCGTCCGGCACGTCGTGCACCCGGCAGGCGTCGAGGACGGCGGTCGCCCCGTCGCTCACCCACACCGCCGGGTAGTCGCCCGTGCTGTCGTGGATCTCGCACTGGTTGGCGTCCACCCGCGTCCCCGGGTCCCACACCGACAGGCCGTTGCGCCCGAAGCGGCGGACGGTCGACCGGGTCAGCGTCAGGACCGAGCGCGAGCGCAGGTCGACCGCGTTCTCCGGCACGTCGTGGATGTCGCAGTCCGAGAGCGTGAGCACCGCGTCCGTGTCGAGCGTGATGCCGTCCGCCGAGGTGCGGTGCACCGAGGAGTCGGTGAGGTGGGCGGTGGCGCGGGCCGCGATCTGCAGACCGGCGCCCTTGATCTCGTACACCTCGCAGCCGACGCCCTCCAGGCCGCTGCCCTCGCCGGTCACGGCGATCCCCGCGCCGGAGGCGTGGTGCACCCGGCAGCGCTCGAACCGCGGATGCGCCCCGCCGCGCACCGAGACCCCGGCCTGCCCGGCGGAGACCACCTCGCACTCCTCGAACACCCCGCCGGCGCCGTCGAGCACGGCGATGCCGACCCCGGCCGGGTTGTCGACGGTGCAGCGGCGGACCGTCGGCCGGGCGGCACCCCGCACCTCGATCCCGGTGGCCGAGCGGGTCATGATCCGGAGGTCGAGCAGCTCGGGCGTGCCGTCCTCGACGAGCAGCGCGGGCGCGGCCACGTCCTGCCCCTCGATGTGCAGGTCCTGCACGGTGACGGAGGCGCGCAGGGTCAGCGGCACCCCGTCCGGCGGCGCGATCCGCACCGAGCCGATCCCGCCCTCGGGGCCGCGCAGGGTGACGGCCCGCCGGACCACGAGGTTCTCCCGGTAGGTGCCGGGCGCGACGGTGAGGACGTCCCCGTCGCCCGCGGCCTCCAGGGCGGCGGCGAGGGAGGGGTACTCACCCGTGCGGCGCCGCCACCGCGATGTGCCGGTGTGCGTCACCTGGACCGTGCCCTGTGCCATGGGTGTGTCCTGCCCCCGCCTCATGCCTCGCCGCTGATCCGATGCCCCACCGTAGCGCGCGCGGCGCCGCCGGGTTGACGGGTCGCCGACCCGCGTGCGCACGGGAGGCCGACCGCCGCCGGGCACACGTCACCGCCGGTCCGGGCCGGTCCGGAGCGGTCGGGCTCGGTCGCGGAGCGGTCGTGGGACGGTCGAACTCGAACGCGCCCGCCGCCGTGCGGCCGGCTCAGCTTCCCGTCCCCGTACGGCCCCAGTCGGGGCCCGCCGCCCACGCGCGGTCGAGGCGCGCGTACCGCCGCAGCACCAGTCTGCGGACGGCGAGACGGCGGACGAGCTCCACCAGCGAACCGACGAGAAGAGCGGCCGTCAGACCGGCGACGACCGCGTGCGCCCGTGCCGTCCCCAGCTGCATCGGCGGCGCCACCGGGCGCCCGTCCCGGTCCGTCCAGAGCCGGAAGGCGGTGCCGGGCGCGGAGTGCTGCCGGGCCGTCGCCACCGTCCCCGTGCGGGCCGAGCCGTCCGGCGCGGTCCAGCGGGCCACCACCGAGCGCCGCAGCCGCTCCTCCCCGGCGGCCTCGACGGACCTGGGGCCGCTCGCGGGGCCGTGGGCGAGCCGCACCACCCGGGCCGTCGTCGGCACCCGCTGCGCCTGCTGCGCACGGGACGCGCGCGACAGCGAGTCGTACGCGGAGGTGCCGGCCGCCCAGCCGGTCAGCGGCACCACGGTACAGAGCAGGACGATCGCCACGAGGGCGATCCACGCCTCGACGAGATCAGTGGTCCGGCGCAGGGGATTGTGCCGCCAGCGCCAGAGTCCGGTGGCTGCACGCACGTCTGGACCCCCTGGTCGTACACCGCCTCGTTGTTCACCCTTCCTCCAACGAGTGTGCCCCCGGGGCGGGTTCCCCGCCCGTCGGACGGGTGGACGGGGGCGAGCGACCCCGGGCCTCAGTCCAGGATCTTCACGGCGTCGCCGACCCGGACGGTGCCGGTGTGCTCGGGGACGAGGTTCTGGCCGAAGATGACCCGGCCGTCGCTCTTGCGGTGCCGGGCGAGCGTCCGCAGCGGCTCCTTGCCCCGCTCGGCCGTGAACTGGTCCGTCGTGGTGACGACGCAGCGCCCGCAGGGCCTGGCGACCCGGAAGGTGACCTCTCCGACGGCGAGCCGCTTCCAGCCGTCCTCCGCCCAGGGGGCGGTGCCCTCGATCACCAGGTTCGGCCGGAACCGGTTCATCGGCAGGGGGCCCTCGTCGGCGTGGTCGCCCTGGGCTATCAGGGAGTTGAGGGCATCGAGCGAGGCGGTGGTGGTGACGAGCAGCGGATAGCCGTCCGCGAAGCTCACGGTCTCGCCGGGCAGCGCGTAGTCGGGGTCGACCGGACGCCGGTGCTCGGGCGCGTCCATGTGCACGAGCCGTACGTCGCTCTCCAGGTACGCCGAGAGCCAGGCGGCCGCGGCGGGGTCGGCCGGGACCGCCTCCACGGGCTTGTCGAAGATCTCCACCGTGACGGTGGTCGAGGGGCGCGGCACCTCGACCGTCAGCGTCGGCCGGCCGGGAGCGGACAGGGAGACCCCGCCGCCCGGCAGCGGCTCCGCCGTGGCCAACGCCATCCGGGGATGACGGCGTTGGGTCACGACCTTGTTCGCGGAGTCGACGACGGTCCAGCGGCGGTCCCCGGCCAGCCCCCAGGGCTGTACCTCGGCCTCCGTGCGGGCCAGCGCGCGCATGGCTTTCACCGGGTGGATGTGGACGGAGCGGAGCAGAGGAGTCGGCATGCCCCCATCCTGCCAGCCGCCCCGACCTCCACGTGGGGCGTGCCCGGAGCCGGTCAGTAACCCCCGCCCTGGTAGGGGCGGTTGTACGGGTCGTCGTACGGCGCGGGGGCCGGGACCGGCGCGGGCCGGGGGGCCGCCGGACGCATCGCCTCGTACCCGGCGGCGGCCGGGCGGGGCTGCTGCGGGTACTGACCGCCCGGGTAGCCGCGCGGGGCCGCCGCCTGCTGCGGGATGTACGGGGCCGGGGCGTGCTGCAGGGGGACGGGGGCCATCTGCGGCGAGGGCTGCGGGTAGCCGTAACCGCCGCCGTAGGCCGGAGCGGGCTGCGGGCTGGGCGCCGCAGGGAGGGCGGGCAGTGCCGCGGGGAGCGCCGGCAGGTAGGAACCGCTTCCGGCTCCGGCGTAACTGCTGCCGGTGTCGTAGGCGGCGGGCACTCGGATCGGGGCGATCTGAGGCGTGCCCCGCTCCGCGACCAGGGAGTCGTAGATCGGGGTGTCCGGGAAGGACGGCGCGGTGTGGTAACCGCCTCCATAGGTGGAGCGGGGGGAGGTCATGGCACATAAGTTAAGCCCACGATGTGCTGGTTGGGGAGCCCCTATCTTCGGGTCATCCGTTTTACGTTGTTTTTGGCCGCCTGACCTGCCAAAACATCGTTAAAAGCTCCTGTTAACGGCGAGGGGCTTTTCTCTGGAGTACCCGTGGGTAACGAGAAGTGGCGGACCGACTTCAAAGGGCGACATTTTCCTGACCCGGTATGAGGTGCGGGTGCCTACCGGGTTTCTTGATCGTTCCGCCGACGGGCCATTCGGCGTACCGCGCATAGGACTTTTTGGTCCGTTGGAGCGGTCCCTGCCCTCCTGTGCGTCACCCTCCGCGCCCACCGCAGTTCTGCGGGGCAATCACGGCGGGAGTCCGGTCCCGCCGACAGTCAGGAAGGACGTTGCATGCGCTACATGCGCGGATTGCTCGTTGCGGTCTCGGCGGGCGCGCTGACGCTCGGCATGGTCGGTGCTTCGCAGGCCCTCGGCGGCGAGGCCCGGACGGTGGCCTCCGTGCGCGGTGGTGAGGACGGCCACGGCAAGGGCGGTGACCACGTCGTCATCGACAAGTCGAAGACCGACCTCCACCACAGCTGCCAGGGCGGGACCTTCGGGTACTGCACGCAGAACGCGAACTTCGCCCCGAAGATCCTGGGCGACGTCTCGCTCATCGGCACGACCGGTCTCATCGGTCTCACCGGCACGACCGGGCAGACGGGCACCACCGGTACGACGGGCACCACGGGAACCGACGGCACGACCGGCACCACGGGAACCGACGGCACCACGGGGACCGACGGCACGACGGGTACGGACGGCACGACCACGCCCCCCGGGGACGCCGAGTGGTGCTCGCCCGGCTTCTGGAAGAACCACCCCGCCGCGTGGGGACCGACCGGCATCAGCCCGAGCACCACCTACAGCTCCGTCTTCGGAGCCCCTCCGCCGCGGTCCCCCCAGGGGATCAGGCAGAACGCGCCCACCAACCCGACCCTGTTCCAGGTGGTCTCCAACCCGCAGTGGTACGGCGGCGGGGCCGCGAACAACGTGGCCGACTACCTGAGCGACCACCACCCGAACATCAACTACCAGGGCGTCCGCGTGGACAACTGCCCGCTGTAACCCTCACCCGCGCCCGCCCGGCGAGGCGCGCCCCCCGCTGATCCGCAGCGGCGCCGTGCGGCCGGTCCCACCGGCCGGCCGCACGACGCCGCCCAGACAAGGAGCACGATGGGAGCCACGACCCAGCCCGTCCCGTGGTCACGAGGGGCCCTGGTCGCACTCGCGGCCACCGCTCTGACCCTGGTCGGCGCCCTGCTGGTCCATCTGGCGTTCGTCTTCCTGAGCGTCGCCCCGGCCAACGCCCTGAGCGTGAAGCACCGCGACGCCGTCGACGCCTATGTCCAGCCGGAGTTCGGCCAGGACTGGAAACTGTTCGCCCCAAACCCGATGCAACGCAACGACGCGGTCGGAGTCCGCGTGAACACCCTCGGCCCGGACGGCCTTTACCACGTCAGCGAGTGGATCAACCTCACGGCCCGGGACATCGAGGCCGTCCGCGGCAACCCGGCCCCCAGCCACACCGACCAGAACATGCTGCGCCGCGCCTGGGACGCGTACGTCGCCACGCACAGCCTGCGGGACGACCGGCCCAAGGGCGCGCGCGGACGGCTGACCCGCGACTACCTGGAGCGCGTGGTCCTCCAGCGCACCGGCCGCACCTGGGAGGGCGCGCGGATCGTCTCCGTCCAGGTGGCGGGCCGGTTCACGATGGTGGACCCCCCGGCCTGGAGCTCCGAGCCCGCGTCCGACACCACCGACTACCGACTGCTGCCCTGGTGGACGGTGACCGAACAGGACCACAGGAACTTGTGACATGACCTCCGCCAAGGCCTCGCGGCCGATCGAGCGCCTCGGGCGGCTCCTGCCCGAGATCACCACCGTCCGCGCCCCCTACCAGGCCGCCGTCTTCAGGATCGGCCTGTCCGCCGTCGTCCTCGCCTTCCTCCTGCGGGAGTGGCCGCACCGGCACGTGCTGTACGGCGACCGCAGCCCGCTCTCCTTCGAGCTGGCCCAGGCACTGGTCCGCGAGGAGCGCACCTTCACCGTCCTGGCCTGGGGCGACGGCGGAATCTGGTTCGAGACCGTCTACGCCGTCACCATCGCCGCCGCGCTCGCCGTCCTCCTGGGATGGCGCACCCGGGGCACCACCGTGCTGCTCATGGCCGGCGTCCTGTCGATCATCAACCGCAACACCCTCGTCGGGGACGGCGGCGACAACGTCGTGCGGATCATGGTCATCTACCTGGTCTTCACCCGCTGCGCCCACGTCTGGTCCCTCGACGCCCGGCGCGCGCGAGTCTGCCGGGACCAGCCGCACCTCGACCCGGTCGGCATGCTGGTGTGGGCGGCGGCCGTGGCGGTGCTCGTACCGCTGTCCACGTACCCCACCGGCGGCTGGGCCCTGGTCTTCTGGACGCTGTGGGCCGTCCAGGGCCTCTGGTACGCGGCCGGCCTCTGGTTCCCCCGGCACGAGGCGCGAGCCGTGCTCGACGCGGCGGCGTCCATGCTCCACAACACCGCGATGCTCGTGATCGCGGCCCAGGTGTGCCTGATCTACGCCACGGCCGGCTGGTACAAGATCCAGGGGAGCCGCTGGCAGGAGGGCAGCGCCCTCTACTACGCCCTGCACCTGGACTACTTCTCGCCGTGGCCCGCCCTCTCGGAGTACCTGGCCGGCAGTACGATCACGGTCCTGGTCCTCAGCTACGCCACCGTCATGGTGCAGGTGGCCTTCCCCTTCACGCTCGCCAACCGCAAGGTGAAGAACGTACTGCTGGCCGTGATGATGGCCGAACACCTCGGGATCGCCGTCGTCCTCGGGATCCCCTTCCTGTCGCTCGCCATGGTCGTGTGCGACGCGGTGTTCCTCCCCACGCCCCTCCTGACGGCGCTCGGCGCCCGCTGCGGCCGACTCGTCCGATCGCGGTCCGGCGGCCCGGGAGCGGTACCCCAGCCGCGGACGCAGGACCGCCCGTCGTCCTCCGCGACGGAATCCCCCGTGGCGGACGCCCCCGCGACGGAGGCCGTCTGACCGGTCTTCGCCGTCGGGGCCGACCCGTACGCGATCGCCCGTGCCCCGGGCTGCCGGGGCACGGAAGACGGGAGGTTCACCGGTCCGGCGCCGCCTCCGGGCGCGCGTACGTCCGGCCCTTCCACGCCGCGCCCCGGCCCCGGTAGTGCCGCACCGCCGAGTCCACCGTCATCAGGAGGTACAGGAACGCGGTGAACGGCAGCAGCGGAGCGAGCCACAGCGGCTGACGGTAGTAACGGAGCATCGGCACGTACGTCCCCGCCATCACCGCCCACGCGCCACCGCCGGCCCACGCCGCCACCGCGTCCCCGCTCCGGACGCCGGCCACCAGGGCGACCGGCGGCACCAGATAGACGAGCACGAGACCCGCGACCGTCCCCACGAGCAGCAGCGGGTTGTGCCGCAGCTGCGCGTACGCGCTCCGCGCGACCATCCGCCACAGCTCACCGAGCCCCGGATACGGGCGGACGCTGTCGACCCGCTCCGCAAGACCCAGCCAGATCCGCCCCCCGGCCCGCCGCACCGCCCGCGCCAGCGACACGTCGTCGATCACCGCCTGCCGGATCGCCTCCGGCACGTCCGCCGCCACCGCCGTCTCCGTCCGCAGCAGCACACAACCGCCCGCGGCGGCCGTCGCCAGGGGCCGCGCCCGGTTGATCCAGCGGAAGGGATACAGCTGGGCGAAGAAGTAGACGAACGCCGGGACGACCAGACGCTCCCACGCGCTCGCCACCCGCAGCCGGGCCATCTGCGACACCAGGTCCAGGTCGTTGTCCACGGCCGCCGCCACCAGCCGCCGCAGACTGTCCGGCTCGTGCGCGATGTCCGCGTCCGTCAGCAGCAGGAACTCCGGCCCACGCGCGCGTGCCAGCGCCATGCCGTGCCGCAGCGCCCACAGCTTCCCCGTCCAGCCCGGCTCCGGCTCTCCCGGCGACACGACGGTCAGCGGCAGCCCGCCGTCCCGGCCGGCCAGCTCGACGGCGAGCCTCCCCGTCCCGTCCGTACTCCCGTCGTCGACGAGGAAGACCTCCGCGTCCCCCGGATAGTCCTGCGCGAGGAGGGACGGCAGGCTCATCGGCAGCACCTGCGCCTCGTCCCGCGCCGGCACCACGACGGCCACCCTCGGCCACCGCTCAGGGGGCAGCCGTCGCCCCCGCGGCAGCCGCTGGTCGGTGCGCCAGAAGAAGCCCTGACCGAGGAGCAGCCAGAACCAGACGGCCAGGGAGACGATCGAGAACCAGGCAAGGGTGCTCATTCGCGGCAGTCTGCCCCAGATCGCGGGGGACGAACGGCTCATCGGCTAGGGTGACCGGGTGAAGATCGCGCTCATGGACTCCGGAATCGGCCTCCTCCCGGCGGCGGCCGCGGTGCGCCGGCTCCGACCGGACGCGGACATCCTCCTCTCCAACGACCCCGACGGCATGCCGTGGGGCCCCCGCACCCCCGAGGACCTGACGGGGCGTGCCCTCGACGTCGCCCTCGCCGCCGCCGAGCACCGCCCGCAGGCGCTCATCGTGGCCTGCAACACCGCCACCGTGCACGCCCTGCCCGCCCTGCGCGCCGCCCTGGAACCGGACGTCCCCGTCATCGGCACCGTGCCCGCGATCAAGCCCGCCGCCGCGGCCGGCGGCAAGGTCGCCATCTGGGCCACCCCCGCCACGACCGGCAGCGCCTACCAGCGCGGACTCATCCGCGACTTCGCCGACGGCGCCGAGGTCACCGAGGTGCCCTGCCCCGGGCTCGCCGACGCCGTCGAGCACGCCGACCAGGACGCGGTGGACTCCGCCGTCGCCGCGGCGGCCGAGCTCACCCCGACCGACGTCCGCGCCGTCGTCCTCGGCTGCACCCACTACGAACTGGTCGAGGAGCGGATCCTCGCCGCCCTGGAGGCCCGCCGCCGGGCCGGACTGCCGCCGATCGTCTTCCACGGCTCCGCCGACGCCGTCGCCGCACAGGCCCTGCGCCGGATCGGCGCCGAGCCCGCGCCCGACGCGGCCCCCACCGGCACCCTCTCCGTCCTGCTCAGCGGGCGCCCCGGCCGACTCCCCGCCCCGGCCCTCGCCTACGCGGAAGGCCGCACCCTGGCAGCCACGGCCGCCGCACACTGAGCGCCGAGGGGACCCGCGCGCCACGGGCCGCGCCCGACGCGCGCCCGGACCGCCTCGCGCTGCGCCGCCCGACGCCGAACCCGCCCCGCGCGGAGCGCCAAGCGCCTCGCGCTGCGTCCGGCGGGTGTGCCGCACTCACCACGAGCACCCCTCACGCGACCGCCCCACGTCGAGGCCCCGGCTTGTGGAGCGCCTCACGCCGAGCCTCCAGCGCGCCACCCCTCCGCCGGGGCATTCCACGGACGGCCGCCCTCCCCCTTCACCGAGCGTCACCGCGTGATCGCGGTCCGGCGCGCTGTTCCCGGTGAACCTGGGTACTCTCCCCTTATGAGGGAGCATTCCCGGGACCGGAGCCCGCGCGCCGACGAGCTGGTGCCCGTCGTCTGGACCGGTCGCGCCACCAACCGTTTCCAGTGGGTCGCCGCCGTCGCCGGTGCCGCCTGCATGGCCCTGGGCATCACCATCGCCGTCGAGTCCGCGTGGACCTCCGGCATCGCCGCCCTCCTCATGGCGGTGATCGGCTGCGTCGCGGCCGGACTGCTCGTCCTCTTCGGCACCCTCGCCTTCGTCCACGTCGCCGTGAAGGTCGACGACCGCGCCATGGAGGTCCGCTGCGGCCACATCGGCGTGCCGCGCCGCCGCATCCCGCTCGCCCATGTCGTCGGCGCCGACTTCGCGCCGAGCGTCACCCCGCGCCAGTGGGGCGGCTGGGGCTACCGCTGGCGGCCCGAGAAGGGCACGGCCGTGATCGTCCGGCGGGGCGAGGGCCTGGTCCTGCGCCTCGGCGACGGCCTGAGCTTCACGGTGACCGTCGACGACGCGGAGTCCGCGGTCCGAGTCATCCGCGCCCGCCTCCGCCGCCCCGCCCCACCGGCCCCGCCCGCCGCGACCGGTGTGTGAGCCCGCCCGTGCCCCCTGGAGGACGGGTCCGCGCCGGTCACACGGGTTCCGGGACGAGCCGTACCGCCCTCCTGAGGGACGGGAAAGCCCCGTAGACTCCGCTGGGTGAGCGCCACCATCACCCCCGTCGACGCGTCCGGACCCGAAACCGCCCCCACGTCGGCCGCCCGGCTGCGGCGGTTCACGCGGCCCGGGGCGGCTCTGCTGTCCGGGTTCCTGCTCTACCTGAGCTTCCCCCCGCGCCCCCTGTGGTGGCTCGCGCTGCCCGCCTTCGCGCTGCTCGGCTGGACTCTCCGGGGCCGCCGTCTCCGCGCCGGCTTCGGCCTCGGCTACCTCGCGGGGCTCGGCTTCCTCCTCCCGCTCCTCGTATGGACCGGCGAGGAGGTCGGCGCCGGCCCGTGGCTGGCGCTCGCCGCCGTCGAGGCGCTCTTCGTCGCCGCCGCCGGTCTTGGCATCGCGGCCGTCTCCCGGCTCCCCTGGTGGCCCTTCTTCGCGGCCGGGGTGTGGATCCTCGCGGAGGGGGCACGCGCGCGCGTGCCCTTCGGCGGCTTCCCCTGGGGCAAGGTGGCCTTCGGACAGGCGGACGGCGTCTTCCTGCCGCTCGCCGCCGTCGGCGGCACCCCGGTGCTCGGCTTCGCGGTCGCCCTGTGCGGCTTCGGCCTGTACGAGGCGTGCCGGCGGTTCCGCGCGTACCGGACCACCGGCACCGTCCCGCGCGGCCCGCTCGCCGCCGCGGGGCTCGCCGTGCTCGTCCCGGTCACCGGCGCCCTCGCCGCGCTGCCGCTCGTCGACGACTCCGCCGAGGACGGCACCGCCACCGTCGCCGCCGTCCAGGGCAACGTGCCCCGTCTGGGCCTCGACTTCAACGCCCAGCGCCGGGAGGTCCTCAACAACCACGTGGCCCGCACCCGCGAGCTCGCCCAGGCCGTCAAGGACGGTCGTGAGCCGCAGCCCGACTTCGTGCTGTGGCCGGAGAACTCCTCCGACATCGACCCGTACGCGAACGCCGACGCGGCCGACGCCATCGACGGCGCCGTCAAGGCGATCGGCGTGCCCACCGTGGTCGGCGCCGTCGTCACCCCCCAGACCGGCAAGCTCCGCAACACCCTCATCCAGTGGGACCCCGAGCGCGGCCCCGTCGCCACGTACGACAAGCGGCACGTCCAGCCCTTCGGCGAGTACATCCCGATGCGGCCCTTCGTACGGATCTTCAACAGCAACGTCGACCGGGTGAGCCGGGACTTCGGCGCCGGTACCAAGGTCGGCGTCTTCGACCTCGCCGGTACGAAGGTGGGCCTGGCGACCTGCTACGAGGCGGCCTTCGACTGGGCCGTGCGCGACACCGTCACCCACGGCGCCCAGCTGATCTCCGTCCCCAGCAACAACGCCACCTTCGGCCGCAGCGAGATGACCTACCAGCAGCTCGCGATGAGCCGGGTGCGCGCGGTCGAGCACAGCCGGTCGGTCGTCGTGCCCGTGACCAGCGGCGTCAGCGCGATCATCCGTCCCGACGGCGAGATCGTCTCCCAGACGAAGATCTTCACCCCGGACGTCCTCGTCGAGAAGGTGCCGCTGCGCTCCTCGCAGACCCCCGCGACCCGGCTGGGCACCCTGCCCGAGGCCCTGCTCGCGGTGCTCGCGGTGGCCGGGCTCGGCTGGGCCGGCGCCCGCGCGGTGCGCGCCCGCCGGACCCCCGCGGCCTGAATTCGGGTCCGGCCCCGACCCGTAGATGATCTAGGGTCGGGGCATGGGCACTCCTGACTTCATCCGCGAACTGCGCGCGACGGCCGGCCACCAACTGCTCTTCCTGCCGGGCGTCAGCGCCGTCGTCTTCGACGACCGGGGCCGCGTCCTGCTCGGCAAGCGGGCCGACAACGGCCTGTGGGCGGTCATCGGCGGCATCGTCGACCCGGGGGAGCAGCCCGCCGACTGCGTGGTGCGCGAGGTGTTCGAGGAGACCGCGGTGCGCTGCGTGCCCGAGCGGATCGTGCTCGTGGAGACCCTGCGCAAGCCCGTCGTCTACCCGAACGGCGACATCTGCCAGTACATGGACGTCTCGTTCCGCTGCCGGGCGATCGGGGGCGAGGCGCGGGTCAACGACGAGGAGTCGACCGAGGTCGGCTGGTTCGGGGTGGACGAGCTGCCGGAGATGAAGCGTTTCTCGTACCTGCGGATCGAGAAGGCGCTCGCCGATGAACCCACATGGTTCCGCACCACAGCAACCAGCTGAACTATGGGCCCGGCACACATCGGTGGGGGAGGGGCCCGTTCATAGGGTGCGGGACATGAGCGCCCCCACCACCGTCCCCGGCACCGAGCCCGGTGCCGACGTCGCCTCGCCCCTGCCCCGCGCCGCGGGCCCCGCCCTCGACCTCACCGGCCGCACCGCGCTCGTCACCGGCGCGGCCGGCGGCATCGGGCGCGCCTGCGCGCTGCGGCTCGCCGCCGCCGGCGCCCGGGTCAGAGCCGTCGACCGGGCCGCCGAGGGCCTCCGGAGCCTGGCCGAGGAGGCCGGCTCGCTCCCCGGCGACCTCGAACCGCGGCTCCTCGACCTGACCGACCTGGACGCCGCGGAGGCGGTGGCCGCCGGCACCGACATCCTCGTCAACAACGCCGGGATCCAGCTGGTCCGCCCCATCGAGGAGTTCCCGCCGGACGTCTTCCACACCGTGCTCACCGTGATGCTGGAGGCGCCCTTCCGGCTGATCCGGGGCGCCCTGCCCCACATGTACGGCCAGGGGTGGGGGCGGATCGTGAACCTCTCCTCCGTCCACGGACTGCGCGCGTCCGCCTTCAAGTCCGCCTACGTGGCCGCCAAACACGGGCTGGAGGGCCTCTCCAAGACCGCCGCCCTCGAAGGCGCCCCGCACGGGGTCACCTCCAACTGCGTCAGCCCCGGCTACGTCCGCACCCCGCTCGTCGAACGGCAGATCGCCGACCAGGCCGCCGCCCACGGCATCCCGCCGGAGCGCGTCCTCACCGAGGTCCTCCTCAAGGACTCGGCGCTCAAGCGGCTCATCGAACCGGAGGAGGTCGCCGAGGCCGTCCTCTACCTCTGCACCCCGCAGGCCTCCTTCATCACCGGCACCTCCCTCACCCTCGACGGCGGCTGGACCGCCCACTGAGGCAGTCCCCGGGGAAGCTCATCCACAGGGGTGGTGCGACCACACGTACGGCAGGTATCCCTGTGTCCATGTCCCACGAACACGTCTCCTACCTGGAACTCCTCGCCCGGGGAGCAGGGACGGAGGCCTACGACCGGCCCGTGCTGCTCGCCCGTGCGAGCGGCGCGGGCCCCGAGGCGCTGGCCGAGCTCGAGGAGGCCAAGCAGCTCGCACTGCGGGTCCGGGCCGAGCTGGAGGGGCGGCGGCGCCGCGAGGCGGAGCTCTCCGCGCTCTTCGCCACCGCCCACGACCTCGCGGGACTCCGCGACCTCGACGCGGTGCTGCGCGCCATCGTGCAGCGCGCCCGCTCGCTCCTCGGCACCGAGGTCGCCTACCTCAGCCTCAACGACCCGGCCGCCGGCGACACGTACATGCGGGTCACCGAGGGCTCGGTCTCCGCCCGGTTCCAGCAGGTGCGCCTCGGCATGGGCGAGGGGCTCGGCGGCCTCGTCGCCCAGACCGCCCGCCCGTACGTCACCGAGGACTACTTCGAGGACCCGCGCTTCCAGCACACGCGGACCATCGACGCGGCGGTACGGGACGAGGGCCTCGTCGCCATCCTCGGCGTGCCGCTCAGCCTCGGCAGCCAGGTCATCGGCGTGCTGTTCGCCGCCGACCGCAGGGCCAGGGTCTTCGAGCGCGAACAGGTCGCGCTGCTCGGCTCCTTCGCCGCGCACGCCGCCGTCGCCATCGACACCGCCAACCTGCTCGCCGAGACCCGCTCGGCCCTCGCCGAGCTGGAGCGGGCCAACGACATCATCCGCGAGCACAGCGCCGTCATCGAGCGGGCTTCCGAGGTCCACGACCGGCTCTCCGAACTGGTCCTGCGCGGCGGCGGTGTCCACGACGTCGCCGACGCCGTCTCCGAGGTCCTCGGCGGCACCGTCGAGTTCACCGAGGCGGGCGCCGGCTCCGCCCGCCGCGCCGGGGGCCACGCGGTCCGCGAGGGCGACGACTGGGTGGCCGCCGTGTCGGCCGGCGGCGAGACCCTGGGCGCCCTCGTGCTCCACGGCCAGCCCGACCTCGACCCCGTCGACCAGCGCACCCTGGAGCGCGCCGCCCTCGTCACCTCCCTGCTGCTGCTCGCCCGCCGCTCGGCGGGCGAGGCCGAGCAGCGGGTGCGCGGCGAGCTCCTCGACGACCTCCTCGACGCCCCCGACCGGGACCGCCGGCTGCTCCGCGAGCGCGCCGCCCGGCTCCGTACGGACAGCGAGGCACCGCACGTCGTGCTCGCCGCCCGCATCGACCGGGCCGCCGGTGACGCCTCCGAGGCCGACGCCGGAGGCCGCGAGAGCGCCGACCGCCAGCGCCTGTGGTCGGCCGCCTCGCACCTGGCCGCCACCCGGCACGGGCTCGCCTCGGCCCGTGACGGCGGGACGGTCCTGCTGCTGCCGCTCGGCCCGGGGGAGAGTGCCGCCGACCTCGCCCGCCAGACCGCCCGGAACCTCGGCGGCACCCTGCGCGAGCCGGTCACCGTCGGTGCCTCCGCGCCCGTACGGACGCTCCTCGACCGCCCGGACCAGGTCGCCGTCGCGTACCAGGAGGCCCGCCGCTGCCTGGACGCGCTCGTCCTGCTGCACCGCTCGGGGCAGGGCGCGGCCGCCGAGGACCTCGGCTTCCTCGGCCTGCTCCTCGCCGACGGCCGGGACATCGACGGCTTCGTGGGCCGGACGATCGGTCAGGTCGTCGCGTACGACCGGCGGCGCGGCACCGAACTGGTCCGCACCCTGGACGCCTACTTCGCCAGCGGCATGAGCCCGGCCCGCACCAAGGACGAACTCCACGTCCACGTCAACACGGTGGCCCAGCGCCTGGAGCGCGTCGGCCGACTGCTCGGCCCCGACTGGCAGACCCCGGCCCGCGCCCTGGAGATCCAGCTCGCCCTGCGCCTGCACGCCCTGTCGGACGCCGTCGCGGACAGGTGACGCCCGGAGGAAGGCTCCGTGCCCCGCTCGACACGAGCGGGGCACGGGGCCTTCCGGACCCCGGGATCAGACGTCGGCGCGGACGCGGGCGTCCTCGGGGCTCCGCTCGTCGACCCCGCCGAGATCCCGGTCGCGGGTCTCGCGGGCGGCGGCGATCGCGACGACGGTGAGCAGAGCGGCGGCGATCACGTACAGGGCGATCGGGGTCGAACTGCCGTAGTCGGCGAGGAGCGCGGTCGCGATGAGCGGCGCGGGGGCGCCGGCGGCCACGGAGGAGAACTGGGCGCCGATGGAGGCGCCGGAGTAGCGCATCCGGGTCGCGAACATCTCGGAGAAGAAGGCCGCCTGCGGCGCGTACATCGCCCCGTGCAGGACCAGACCGACCGTGACGGCGAGCAGCAGGGAGCCGAAGCCGCCGTGGTCGATGAGCAGGAAGAACGGGAACATCCAGGCGCCGACGCCGACCGCGCCGATCAGATAGACCGGGCGGCGGCCGATCCGGTCGGAGAGCGCGCCCCAGGCGGGGATGACGGCGAAGTGGACGGCGGAGGCGATGAGGACGGCGTTCAGCGCGGTCTGCTTGCTCAGGCCGACCTGCGTGGTCGCGTACACGAGGATGAACGCGGTGATGACGTAGTACGAGATGTTCTCCGCCATGCGGGCGCCCATCGCGATCAGCACGTCCCGCCAGTGGTGCTTGAGGACCGCGACCAGCGGCATCCTCTCGACCTGCCCGGCGACCGCCTTGCGCTCCTCGGCGGCGGCGAGCGCCGCCTTGAAGACCGGCGACTCGTCGACCGAGAGCCGGATCCACAGGCCGACGACCACCAGGACGCCGGAGAGCAGGAAGGGTACGCGCCAGCCCCAGGAGGCGAAGGCGGCGTCCGAGAGCAGCGCGGTCAGCGCGGACAGCACACCGGTCGCGAGCAGTTGGCCGGCCGGCGCCCCGGTCTGCGGCCAGGAGGCCCAGAACCCGCGCCGCTTCGCGTCGCCGTGTTCGGACACGAGCAGGACGGCCCCGCCCCACTCACCGCCGAGCGCGAAGCCCTGCACGAGCCGCAGCACCGTGAGCAGCACCGGAGCGGCGGACCCGACGGTCGCGTACGTCGGCAGCAGTCCGATCGCGAACGTCGCCCCGCCCATCATGAGCAGGCTCAGGACCAGCAGCTTCTTCCGCCCGAGCCGGTCCCCGTAGTGCCCGAAGACGAGCGCGCCGAGCGGCCGCGCGGCGAACCCGACCGCGTAGGTCAGGAACGAGAGCAGCGTCCCGACCAGCGGATCGGACTCGGGGAAGAACAGCTTGTTGAACACCAGCGCGGCGGCCGACCCGTAGAGGAAGAAGTCGTACCACTCGATGGTGGTGCCGATGAGGCTGGCGGCGACGATGCGCTTGAGGGAACCGGGGGGTGTGGGAGCGGTTGTTGCGGCGGCCATGTGCACCACTTCCAGGCAGGTACGGGGACGTTTCGGTGTCGCCATACCGTAGGAAGGCGCAGGTCAGGGGCGTATGTGGTGGGACACCATAGTTCGGTGCTCCCGCATGCGCCCGGCCGCCATGGCCCTGCGGGTTCACGCCGACAGCGGTGGAGCGTGCACCGGGCCGGATGACGGCGGCCCCTGACAGCCCGCAGCACATCCGGGTGGGCTTCGGCGGTCGTACGGACCAGGTGACCCAGGGCCTCGGAGGAGACGCGTCGTTGAGCCGTGCACCGCCCTCCTCCCTCGCGCGAGCGACACCCCCGTCCCTCGCGCGAGGGAGCACCTGATCACCGGGTGGAGGGACGGCCGCGCCCAGGGCCGACCGCCATAATGACTGGCGTGAACCGTGCGAGTGCCTGGCGTGACAGCTGGACCGGAGTGCTGCGGCGGGCCTCGGCCCTCCCCCGCAACGCCGTGTTCGTCGCCACGCTGGGCGGGCTCGCGATCGCCGAATCGCTCGCCGAACTGGTCGCCGAGCACGGATCGATCCCCCGGATGTTCGCGACCACCGCGCAGAACGCCACCGAGAACGGCGCCAGCATCCAACTCGCCATGATCATAGGCCTGTTATGCCTCTGCACCGCCCTGCCACTGGCCCTCCTGCGCCCCGTCCTCGCCGGACTCACGGTCACCGCGGCGAGCTTCGGCTCCCTCACCATCTTCCACACGCTGACGCTGGCGGGCTTCGCCGCCCAGCTGCTCGCCCAGTACCGGCTCGGCCGCCGCGGACACCTCCTCGCGGCGATGCTGTTCAGCGTGCCGTTCCTCGCCCTCGCCCTCGAGGTCGCAGGCGCCGGATCCGCGGACACCGCCGACTACCGCGTGCGCACCGTCCTTCTCGCCGCGCTGGCCCCCATGGCCGCCTTCGCCGGACTCGCCCGCCGCGCACGACGGGGCGACCGGGAACACGACGCCACCCGCGACGTCATGGCCGGCAGCCAGTGGGAGAACGCCGCCCGCGAGGAGCGCGCCCGCATCGTCCGCGAACTCCACGACGTCGTCGGCCACCACGTCTCCATGATCGCCGTGCAGGCCGAGACCGCCCGCGTGGCCACCCCCGGCATGCCCGCCGCGGGCAGCGAACGGCTCCTCAGCATCGGCGACACCGCCCGCGCCGCCCTCACGGAGATGCGCCGCCTGCTCGGCGTACTGCGCGACGACGACGAGCCCCCCACCGGCGCCGAGCGCCGACCGCAGCCCGACCTCACCCGGCTCGACGACCTGCTCGACGAGGCCCGCAAGGCCGGCACCGCCACCATCCGGCTCATCCTCAGCGGCAGCCGGCGCCCCATGGGACCCGGCATCGAGCTGGCCGCGTACCGCATCGTCCAGGAGTCCCTCACCAACGCCCGCAAACACGCGATGGGCGCCCCCGTCGACGTGGAACTGCACTACGCCCACGACGCCCTGCACGTCAGCATCCGCGACAACGGCCCCGGAGCGCCGCCCGCGCCGCCCGGCAGCGGCGGCCACGGCCTGCTCGGCATGCGGGAACGGGTCGCCGCCGTCGGCGGGCAGATCAGTACAGGTCCGGCGGACGCCGGTGGATTCCTCGTCAAAGCCAGTTTCCCCGCCAAGCCAGAACGGACCCCATGACCACCCCGCCGACACCGATCCGCGTCGTCGTCGCGGACGACCACCTCGTCGTCCGCACCGGATTCGCCGCGCTCCTCGACTCCCAGCCGGAATTCACCATCGTCGAGACCGCCACCAACGGCGTCGACGCGGTCCGGGTCTGCCGCGAGGTGTCCCCGGACGTCGTCCTCATGGACATCCGCATGCCCGAGATGGACGGCATAGAGGCCACCCGGCAGCTCCTCGGCGACGCGCCCGACGGAGGGGACGCCCCCCGCGTCCTCATCCTGACGACCTTCGACCTCGACGAGTACGTCTACGACGCACTGCGCGCCGGCGCCAGCGGCTTCCTGCTCAAGGACGCCACCGCCGAGCGGCTCTTCGACGCCGTCCGCGTCGTCGCCGCCGGAGAGGCCCTGCTCGATCCCGGGGTCACCCGCCGGCTGATCAGCGAGTTCACGAAGCTGCCCGGCGGCACTCCGGCCGCCAAGCCCGCGTCGTCGACCCTCGACACGCTCACGGCCCGGGAGACCGAGGTCCTGCTGCTCGTCGCCGACGGCATGTCCAACGGGGAGATCGCCGCCCGCCTCCACGTCACGGAGGAGACGGTCAAGTCGCACGTCAGCCGGACCCTGACGAAACTCGGCCTGCGGGACCGCACCCAGGCCGTCATCACGGCGTACGAAACCGGCCTCGTCGTCCCGGGACTGCGCCGCACCGACTGAGCCCCGGCGGCTGAACGCATCCGGCGCCCCTCCGGTGGTCGGCGCCGTCGCCGAAGTACAGCCGAAGTACAAGCGGCGGCGCTCTTCACGTGTTCTTCCCCAGCGGAGGGCGTCGAGGACACGGAGTACGAGGAGTTCGACCTCTGATCCCGGGCCTCATCCTCAGGTGGCAGACCGCTCCTCCCTCGTACGGGGGAGAGGCGGCCTGCTCCGTCCCCCACGTGCGCGCCCCGGAACTTCGTTCCTTTCCGTGAGGACTCGTACCCCCTGTTCTTCCTAGCCTTCTCGCATGGACAAGACGATCGATGGGTCACAGGCCGTGATCGAGGTCAGGGACGTCTACAAGCGTTTCGGCAGCACCCAGGCACTGGACGGCATGTCGTTCTCCGTCAGGCCGGGGCAGATCACCGGCTTCGTCGGTCCGAACGGCGCCGGCAAGTCGACGACGATGCGTGTCATCCTCGGCCTGGACAAGCCGGACAAGGGGAGCGCGCTGGTCGGCGGGCGCCCGTACCGGACGCTGCGCACGCCGCTGAAGCACGTCGGTGCGCTGCTCGACGCGTCCGCCGTGCAGCCGAGCCGGACGGCCCGCCACCACCTGCTGTGGCTGGCGCACTCGCAGGGGCTCGGCACCGCCGCGGTGGACGAGGCGATCCGCAGGGTCGGCCTGCAGGACGTGGCGGGGCGCAAGGCAGGCGGCTTCTCCCTGGGCATGCGGCAGCGGCTGGGCATCGCGGCGGCGCTGCTCGGCGACCCGCCGATGCTCATGCTGGACGAGCCGTTCAACGGCCTGGACCCCGAGGGCTTCATGTGGATGCGGGGCTTCCTGGCGTCGCTCGCCGAGCAGGGTCGTGCCGTGCTGGTGTCCAGTCACCTGATGAGCGAGCTGCAGGACTCGGCCCATCACGTGGTTGTCGTCGGGCGCGGCAAGGTCGTCGCCGACATGAGCGTGCGGGACCTGCTCGCGTCGGTGTCCGAGGGGCGCATCACACTGCGCACGTCGGCCCGTACGCAGGCGATGGACGTGCTCGCACGGGCCGGCGCGACGGTGAGTTCGACGGGCACCGACACGCTCAGTGTCACCGACCTGTCGGCCGAGCACGTCGTGTCCGTGCTCGGTGCGCACGCGGTGCCGTTCTCCGAGGTGTCCTCGCACCGCGCGTCCCTGGAAGAGGCGTACATGGAGTTCACCCGGGACTCCGTGCAGTACCGCGGGGTCGTCACCGGGGAGGCCGGCCGATGACCACGACCCTCTCGCCGTCGCCCGCCGCGCACCGGCAGGCCCGGGGCGGCTTCGGACGCGTACTGCGCGCGGAGTGGACCAAGTTCCGGACCGTGCGCGGCTGGGTGCTCGGCACGGTCGGTGCGCTGGTGGTCACCTGCCTGGTCGGTCTGCTTGCGACGGCCCAGAGCAACGACGGCGGCGCCAACGCGACGAAGCTGCCCGTGGGTCCGTCGGGCGACGCGGTCAACGACGCCTTCTACTTCCTGCACCAGCCGCTGAAGGGCGACGGCAGCATCACGGTGCCGGTGTCCTCGCTGACCGGTCAGGTCGCGGCGTCGCCCACGGAGAACAAGCCCGGTCTCGCGCCCTGGGCGAAGGCCGGCGTCATCGTGAAGGACTCCCTCGAGCCGGGGTCCTCGTACGCGGCGATGATGGTCACCGGGGCGCACGGCGTGCGGATGCAGTACGACTTCACGCACGACACGGCGGGGATGCCCGGCGCGGCGTCGGCCCAGGCGCCGCGCTGGCTGCGGCTGGAGCGCTCCGGCGAGACGGTGACCGGCTATCAGTCGACGGACGGCAGCAAGTGGACCGAGGTGGGCACCGCCCGCCTGTCCGGGCTCTCGGAGTCGCCGCAGGTCGGACTGTTCGCGACCTCGCCCTCGGCCACGGAGGACACCGGTACCGGAACGGGCTTCAACCCGGCGGTCGCCACCGGCGCGTTCGGCGCGCCCACCCTGAGCGGTGGGTGGAGCGGCGACGCCTGGCAGGAGCGCCAGGTCAGTGACGGCGCCGGTACGAGCGGCAGTTACAGCCGGTCGACGAAGGGCGAGGCGGTCCGCGCCGACGGGGGCTACCGCATCACCGGGGCCGGTGACATCGCGCCGGTGGTCGGCGGGCCGGCCGCCAGTGGCGTGCGCATCCTCTCGAACTTCCTCGTCGGCGCGTTCGCGGGGCTGATCATGATGGTCGTCGTGGCCGCGGGCTACATGACCGCCGAGTACCGGCGCGGGCTCGTCGGCGTCACGTTCGCGGCCAGTCCGGGCCGAGGGCGCGTGCTGGTGGCGAAGGCCCTCGTGGTGGGCTGTGCGGCCTTCCTGGCGGGGACGACCGCCGCCGCGTTCATGGTGCCGTTCGGCGCGGCACGGTCCCTGGCGAACGGCTTTCCGGTCCTGACGGTGCCGTCGTCGACGGAGCTGAGGGTCGTCGTGGGCACGGGCCTGCTGCTGGCGGCGGCCGGCGTGTTCGCCCTCTCGGTCGGCGCGATCCTGCGGCGCAGCGCGGTGACCATCACGGTGGTGGTCGTCGGCATGGTGCTGCCGTATCTGCTCGCCACCGCGTCCGTTCTGCCGCCCACGGCCTCGGACTGGCTCCTGAAGGTCACACCGGCCGCGGGGTTCGCCATCCAGCAGACCGTCACCCACTACGACCAGGTCGTCACGGTCTACTCGCCGATGCACGGCTACTTCCCGCTGGCGCCGTGGGCGGGCTTCGCCGTCCTGTGCGCCTACGCCGCGGCCGCCTTCGCCGGCGCCCTGGTCCTGATCCGACGGAGGGACGCATGAGGTGCGCAGGACGCGCGGAGTGGACGAAGCTGCGGACGGACACCAGCAACGCCTGGCTGCTGTTCGGCGCCGTGGCGCTGACCCTGGCGGTCGGCGCGGCGGTGGCCATGACCTCCCGGTGTGACTCCCCGGGCTGTGGCGAGGACGCCACGAAGCTCAGCCTCACGGGTGTGATGGTCGGTCAGGTCGTGGTCGCGATCGTCGCGGTGCTGATGGTCGGCAACGAGTACAGCACCGGCATGATGCAGAGCACGGTCGCCGCGGTACCGCGCAGGCTGACCGTCCTGTTCTCGAAGGCGGCCGTGCTCAGCGCCGTGATCGTGGCGGCGGGCGCCGTCGCCGTCTTCGGGTCCCTGCTGATCGGCGGAACGGTGCAGCCGGGCCGTGGCTTCATCGAGGCGCACGGCTACGAGGCGATGTCGCCGGCCGACTCGGAGACGCTGCGCGCCGCCGTGGGGTCCGTCCTCTACCTCGCCCTGATCGGGTTGCTGAGCCTCGGCATCGCGCTGATCGTGCGGAGTTCGGCGACGGCGATCGGGATCGTGCTGGGTCTGCTGTTCCTCTTCCCGATCCTCACCCAGGTGATCACGGACCCGGACTGGCAGAAGCTGCTCCAGCAGATCGCCCCCATGACGGCCGGCCTCTCGGTCCAGACGACGATCGGCATCGAGCAGCTCCCGATCGGTCCCTGGGAGGGTCTCGGCGTCGTGGCTCTGTGGGCCACCGGCGCGCTCACCGTCGGCGGCGCGATGCTGCGCCTGCGAGACGTGTAAGCGCGGTGGCGACGCGCGGGCGAGGACCTCGTGGAGGCCGTACCGAGCCATTGCGGAAGCCTCGTACCGGACCTGGGCCGGGAGATCGACGGACGCGCGATCTCGTACCTGGACAACGGGGCCACGACCCTGAAGCCGCGCTCGGTCATCCAGGCCGTCTGCGGGTACTACGAGTCCAACGGCGTGAACGTCCACCGGGGCGCAGCTCCGGCTTCGCCTCGGGATGCCGACGCCCTTCAGTCCGTAAGATGGGGAACGCCTCGGCCGTCCGGGACTCGCTTGGCCGCCTGTCCCGGACGGCCGAGCGCTTTTCGGGCGCGGCAAGGAGAGACGGGGGAAAACCCGCGGGCCGGCCCGACCCCCGGTTCGATACGATGACGGTGGCTTGCAGTCCCGTTCCGCCACCATGAGTGACGTCGACGTGCGATCGGAGTGATCGCGTCGGCTGCGGCCTCCCGACCTGGGCCCGCCGTGGCAGCGCCACCGGCGCCGTACGTACGAAATGGAGCATCCAAGGATGGCTCGACACCTGGTAACCAGCGCGCTTCCCTACATCAACGGGATCAAGCACCTGGGCAACATGGTCGGGTCGATGCTTCCGGCGGACGTGTACTCCCGGTACCTCCGCCAGCGCGGTCACGACGTCCTCTACGTCTGCGCCACCGACGAGCACGGCACGCCGGCCGAGCTGGCCGCCAAGGAGGCCGGCCTGTCCGTCGCCGAGTTCTGCGCGCAGGCGCACGACGCGCAGAAGGCCGTGTACGACGGGTTCGAGCTGGCCTTCGACTACTTCGGGCGCAGCTCCTCGCAGCAGAACGTCGAGATCACCCAGCACTTCGCGCGGAAGCTGAACGAGAACGGCTTCATCGAGGAGCGGGCGATCCGCCAGGTGTACTCGCCGGTCGACGGCCGCTTCCTGCCGGACCGGTACGTCGAGGGCACCTGCCCGCACTGCGGCTACGACAAGGCCCGCGGCGACCAGTGCGAGAACTGCACCCGCGTGCTCGACCCGACCGACCTGATCGACCCGCGCTCGGCGATCAGCGGTTCCACGGACCTGGAGGTCCGCGAGACCAAGCACCTCTTCCTGCTGCAGTCCAAGCTCCAGCACGAGGTCGAGGAGTGGATCGCCGGCGTCAGCGACCAGTGGCCGCACCTGTCCACGTCCATCGCCCGCAAGTGGCTGACCGAGGGCCTGAACGACCGCGCCATCACCCGCGACCTCGACTGGGGCGTCCCGGTGCCGGCCGACACCTGGCCGGAGCTCGCGGCCGAGGGCAAGGTCTTCTACGTCTGGTTCGACGCCCCGATCGAGTACATCGGCGCGACGAAGGAGTGGGCGGACGCCGCCTCCGACGGTGAGACCCGTGACTGGAAGTCGTGGTGGTACGAGGCCGACGACACCGTCCGGTACACGCAGTTCATGGCGAAGGACAACGTCCCCTTCCACACGGTGATGTTCCCGGCCACCGAGCTCGGCGTGCGCGAGCCCTGGAAGAAGGTCGACGTCGTCAAGGGCTTCAACTGGCTGACGTTCTACGGCGGCAAGTTCTCCACCTCCCAGAAGCGCGGCGTCTTCACCGACGCTGCCCTGGAGATCCTGCCCGGCGACTACTGGCGCTACTTCCTGATCGCCAACGCCCCCGAGTCGGACGACTCCTCCTTCACGTGGGAGCACTTCACGGCCACGGTGAACAAGGACCTGGCGGACACCCTCGGCAACTTCGTCAACCGCGTGCTGTCGTTCTCCCGCAAGCGGTTCGGCGACGAGGTCCCGGCCGGGCACGCCGCCGGCGAGGCGGAGGCGAAGCTGGGCGAGGAGATCGCGCGTCTGCTCGGCGAGTACGAGGAGCAGATGGAGGCCCTCCAGTTCCGCAAGGCCGCCGCCGCCCTGCGTGCGCTGTGGTCCGCGGGCAACTCCTACCTGGAGGAGAAGGCCCCCTGGCTGGAGATCAAGACCGACGCCGACGGCGCCGCACTGACGCTCCGTACCGCGATGAACCTGATCCACCTGTACGCGGTCGTCTCCGAGCCGTTCATCCCGACCTCGTCGGCCGCCATGCGCGGGGCCTTCGCCCTGGAGAAGGACACCGCGACCTGGGTGACCGCGGAGCAGGCCAGGTCCCTGGACACCGTCCCGGCCGGCACCGCGTTCACGGTGCCTCCGGTGCTCTTCGCGAAGATCACGGAGGAGGACCTGGAGTCCTACCGTGAGCGCTTCGGCGGCGCCCCGGAGGCCTGACCGGCGTTCCCGCCCCGTACCGCCCGCCCGACTCTCATCGGGCGGGAGCGGAGGAGGACGGGCGGGCCTGCGGGCGGGACGTTCGTGAGCCGCATGCGCGGAGCCGGGCCGCCGCTCTCCACGCACGTCCCGGACGGCCTCCGACGGCTCGCCGCCCGGCGTGCGGAGCCGGTGGATCGGCACACCGTGGCGAGGGCCTCGGCGGCGGCGAGTTCCCTGGGCCGGCCGCGGGTAGGAGCACCGCGGCGGCCTGCGACGGCTGGATCGTCTTCGAGGACCAGGCCGGCCGGTCGCACTCCCGTAGCTCCTCGGGAACGATCGCGTACCCGAGGTCGGCCAACGTCCCCTTGACCTCGGCCGGATCCGCAGCGTCCCACTCGCCCTCGGCCTGCGCTTCCCCGGGGCGTCCGTACTCACCGGAGCCCTGCGTGTCCCGCTCGCCGGCTCTCGACACGGTGAAGGCCCGTACGGCCTTTCGTGGGTTTGCTCACGGGGCAGTTCTTGCGGCCCCCTCGCCGTTACGGTGGATCCATGATCGCTGCGCCGTCTCCGAGCGTCCCCCTCGAACTCGACCCCGAGCACCTGTTGCCGCTCGCCCGTCCCGGAGCGTCGGACTCCCCAGTCGTATGGTCGGTCGACGTCACCCGTCGTGCCGCTTGGGCGGCACGGCTGGCTGCGGGCACGCTCGACAGTGAGGAGCGCGAGCGGGCGGCAGCATTTCGCCACCAGGCCGACCGAGACGCTTATGCGGCCGCACACGTCGGTCTGCGCATGCTCCTCGGCCTGTACCTGGACATGTCCCCGGACCGCGTCCGGATCATTCGTCGGCCCTGCCCCAACCCGGGCTGCGGGAAACCCCACGGTCGGCCGGCCGTAGGGGGCGACGAGATCCACTTCTCCCTCTCCCACACCCGTGGCCTGGTGCTCCTTGCCTTCGCCGACAGCCCGGTTGGCGTGGATGTCGAGAAAATCCCCGATGCGGAGGTCACGACCAAGCTGGGCCCCCTGTTGCACCCTCGCGAGATCGCGGAACTCGACGCCCTCCGGCCGGCCGAACGCCCACGCGCGTTCGGCCGTGCCTGGGCCCGCAAGGAGGCCTACCTCAAGGCCCTCGGCACCGGCCTGTCCCGCGGCACGGCCACGGACTACCTGGGCACCGCCCCCACCCCGCCCCCGCCTCCACCGGGCTGGTCCCTCACCGACGTCGTCGCTCCGGACGGCTACGCTGCGGCGGTTGTCCACCAGCGGCCCTGACAGGGCCGCGGTCGCGGCGCCCGGCCATGCTCATGTGCTGTAACGGCCCAGGTCCACAAGGCCGGCAGGCGCTTCGCCGCTCCCGACAGACCCGGGACATCGCGATACCGCACCCAGGGTCTTCCCCGGCCGCGTACCGGCTTCGGTCCTACGCGCACGCCTCGACCGGGCCGTCACCGTCCCCGGTCCGCCGTAAGGACTCACGGGCTCACGGGCGGAGTGAGCCGCGGCGGGTCCCCTCCAGGTGTGCGCCGTCCAGGATCATGCCCGCCGTCCTGGCCGCGACCAGGACGGCGTCCGACAGGTCAGCGTCCGAGAAGTCCGCGTCGCCGAGTTCGGCCGCGACGAACTTCACCCGGCGCAAGGAGGCGCCGGACAGCCGGGTGCCGACGAGACGTGCGCGGGAGAACACGGCGTCGTCCGCGTTCGCGCCGCTCAGGTCGGCGCCGCTGAGGTCGCAGAGCCCGGCGTTGACGCGGGTGAGGGTCGCGTTCACCAGCGTGGCGTCGCGCAGGTCGGTGCCCGTCAGGAACGCGTCGGTGAGGTCGCAGCCGCTCAGGTCGGCGCCGCTCAGGTCGGCGTAGCTGAGGATGACGCCCGTCAGGTCCACGCCGCCGAGGCCCACGCCGGCGAGCGGAATGCCGGCCAGGTCGTTCTCGGTGCCCCAGGGCCGGGTCCACTCGCGCACGAGCGCGCGCCAGTCGCCGCCGCCGGCGAGGGCGGCGCGGATGCCGTCGAGGGCGGGGGCGTTCTCCGGTCGGGCCCACCGCTCCCGTACCTCGGTGGCGTGGTTGTTCTCGTCGGTCATGGGCGCACTGTTCCGTTTCTGGCGTCGGTCACGGCTGCTGCTTGATCTGGTGCAGGAAGCCTTTCACACGGTCCAGGTGGTACACGGTCTCGTCGTGCTTCTTGAGGAGCACTTCGAGCCCGCGCTCGGTCATGCCGTCCGGTAGTTTCTCCATCTCCTTCCACAGGGCCTTGCGGACGTTCTCCAGTCCGTTCGCGGCCTGCGTGAGGTCCTGGACGTGGTCGAACGGGGTGCCGTCCGGCTTGCGGGCCACCACCTCGCCGCCCGCCTCGCGCCGCGCCGCCGAGTAGTGGTTGTGGTTGGGTTCGGAGTTGATGCGGCCGATCGGGTCGGCCTTGATGTTCTCCAGCTTCTGGATGGCGTTCATCGCCTCGTCGCTGAGTCCGAGCCCGCGGTAGGGGGAGAGGCCGAGCGGGTCGGACCAGGTGACCGGGTTGTGGACGTAGGCGGCCGGATTGGGGGCGGGGAGGAGCCCCAGCGGGTCGGGGGTGAGGTAGCGGGCGGTCTCCGGGTCGTACTGCCGGAAGTAGTTGTGGTGGAGACCGGTCTCGGGATCGAAGTACTGACCGGGGAACCGGAGCGGGGTGTAGGCGGTGGCGCCGCTGTTCCACGTGGTGGTGCCCCAGAGCGTGGCGCGGCTGTGCCAGGCCACCCGGCCGGTCTCGTCGACGAGTTCGGTGGGGGTGCCGACGAGGTCGGTGGCGATGGCGAAGAAGCGCTCGTCGACGGCCTGCTGCGAGGCGTCCGTGCCGAGGACGCGTTCCGTCTGGGCGAGCGGCTTGGCGTGCCGGTGGTCCCAGGTGAGGGCGACGGGGCGGGGCAGCTCGGGTGCGGTCGTGACCTGTTCGCACAGGGTCGGGCCGTCCCAGGTGAACAGGGTCTCCTCGACCACCGTCTCGCCGTCGTCGGCGAGCCGCTGCTTCGCGGTGCGGCGGCCGAGCGGGTCGTACCGGTAGCGCCAGCGCGTCCCGTCGGGGGTGGTGACGGCGGTGAGGCGGCTCTCGGAGTCCCAGGTGTACCGCCAGGTGTCCGCCTTTCCGGAGAGCCGGGCCCGGCGGCGCAGGGTGATCCGGCCGCCGGCGTCGTGCTCGTACCGGACGGATCCGGCGCGGGTGAGGGTGGTTCCGGTGTAGCTGCGGGGGCCCGTGGCGTCCTGGCCGGGGTGGCCGCCGGGCCAGGAGGCGGAGGTCTGGTTGCCGGAGGCGTCGTAGGCGTACGACTCCGTCCAGCCCGCGGCGGTGACCGTGGTGACGCGGCCGGTGGTGTCGAGGCCGTAGCGGAAGGAGCCGCGCAGGGCGTCGTCGAGCGCGGTGAGGTGGCCGTCGGCGCGGTAGGTGTAGGCGCGGCGGTTGACGGTGCGGGCGCCCGCGGTCAGGTGCTGGCCGGTCAGCCGCCCGGACCCGTCCCAGGACGTGGTGAGGGCGAGGGTGTCGCCGAAGGCGCGGCGCAGTTCCCGTCCGGCCGTGTCGTGGGCGAAGGAGATCCGCCGGGTGCCGCTGGTGAGCTGGGCGAGCCGGCCGGCGGTGTCGTACGCGTAGGCGGTGACGTGTCCGGTGGGGGTGGTGCGGCGGGCGAGGCGTCCGGCGTCGTCGTAGGCGTAGGTGAGCGGGCGGCCGTCGACGAGTTCGGCCTTGAGCTCGCCGCGCCGGTCGTACTGCCGGACGAGTTCGCTGTCGGGACCCTCGGCGCGGACCATCCGGCCGGCGGCGTCGTACGCGTAGGTGGTGACGGCTCCGGCCGCGTCCTTGCGGACGACCCGGTCGAGCGCGTCCCGCTCGTAGCGGACGGTCTGGCCGGAGGGAGCGGTGCGGGCGGTGACCTGCCCGACCGCGTTCAGTTCGTAGGTGACGGTCCGCCCGTCGAAGTCGGTCTCGGCGACCGTGCGGCCGGCCTGGTCGTACACGTAGTCCCAGGTCAGCCCCTGGGGGTCGGTGACCCGGGTGAGGCGGAGGGCGGCGTCGTGCTCGAAGGCATGGCGCGCGCCGTCGGGGCCGGTGCGGGCGGCGAGCAGGTCGAAGTGGGTGTACTCGAAGCGGGTCGTGAGGCCGTTCGGATCGGTGTACGCGGTGCAGTTGCCCTCACCGTCGTAGGACCATGCCTCGGTGGTGCCGTCCGGGCGGACCCGCCGGGCGAGTTCGCCGTCCTCGGTCCACTCCAGGGTGGTGACGGCGCCGAGCGGGTCGGTGACGCGGACGAGCCGGCCGTGGGCGTCGCGCTCGCACCGCGTGGTGCCGCCGAGGGGGTCGCCGACCTCCAGGGGGAGTCCGGCGGGGTCGCAGCGGAAGGTGGTGACGGCGCCGGAGGGGTCGGTGGTGGCGACGAGGTGGCCCCGGTCGTCGTAGGCGTAGCGGGTGGTGTGGCCGGCGGGGTCGGTGACGGCGGTGAGGTTGCCGCGGTCGTCGAACTCCTGGCGGGTCCGCCCGCCGTCGGCGTCGGTGAACTCCACGGGCAGGCCCCGGTCGTCCCGGACGGTGGAGAGGCGGCTGCCGTCGGCCCGGACGACCGTGAGCAGCCGGCCCTCTTCGTCGTACGAGAAGGCGGTCGTCCGGCCGAGGGCGTCGGTGCGGGTGAGGAGGTTCCCGTGGGCGTCGTGGCCGAGCCGGGTGGTGTGGCCGAGCGGGTCGACGGTGGCGAGGACGCGGCAGGCGCCGTCGATCAGATGGCGGGTGACCCGTCCGTCGGCGGTGGTGAGGGTGGTGGTGCGGTGGCCGGTGGCCGGATCGGGGTGGCCGTAGGAGAGGGTGAGCTGGACGTGGCCGTCCTCGCCGCCCTCGCCGATGACCCGGTCGTGCTCGTCGTAGGCGTAGTCGTAGCGGCTGCCGTTGGAGTCGGTCCAGGTGATCACCCGGTGCCGGTCGTCGTAGGCGAGGGCGAGGGTGGCCCCGGAGGGTTTGGTGACCGCGGTCAGGTCGCCGTCGGTGTGGCCGTAGCGGACGAGGTCCTGCCCGGTGCCGTCGGGGAGGCGCAGGGCGAGGCGGGTCACCCGGCCGTTCTCGGTGGTGACGTCGACGTGGTAGCCGGCCGTGTGGACGAGGGCGAGCGGGGTGCCGTCCTCGGTGCGGTCGATGGTGACGGCGTGGCCGTTGCGGTCCACCGTCCGTACGAGCCATGCCTCTCCGTCGCCGCCGGGTTCGGCGCCGGCGGGCGCGGCGAAGTGCCGGGTCAGGCCGGTGTCCGGATCGGTGAGCGTGTAGTCCCCGGACTCGTCGCGGGCGAGCGGACGGCGGCCGGTGCCGGACTCGGGGAGCGTGGGGAGGCCGGGCACGGGGTGCGGGTAGGGGAGCAGGAGGCCGTCGTCCGTGACGTGGACGACGCCCCGCGCGTCGATCTCCAGGTGCTCGTCGACGGTGGAGGACCACGAGGGGCCGAAGAAGCGTCCGGCGGAGTATCCGGACTCGACGCGCCGGGTGAAGGTGAGCGGGAGGGTGCCGGGGAGGGAGACGTCGGTCTGGGGCAGGAACATCCGGCCCGAGGCGAGGTCCACCGGGTCGGTCTCGTCGACGAGGCGGTGGGGGTCGGGGCGGTTGTGGGTGCCGTTCGGCGATCCGTCGAGCAGACGGCGGGCGCGGTTGGCATCGGAGGCCAGGTCCGCTCCCTCGGCCGCGACCCGGACGCCCTTGACGGCCGCGCCACCGCCGGCGGTGGCGGCCGTGAGCAGCAGGTCGGGGACGAGCCGGCCGAACCCCTCCGCCGGGTCCTTCATGAAGTTGTCGACCATCTGCTTGCCCGTGCCCCACGGGTCGTTGGCCATGAGGACGAGGCCGGAGGCGAGGCTGTTGAGCTGGGTGAAGTACTCGGCGGGGTGGGTGATGTTGTACGGGTCGGTGGGGTTGACGCTCCGGACGAAGCTGAGCAGACCGGCCGTGCCCTTGATGACGCCGCCGCCGAAGTGCGTCTGCATCACCTGCAGTTCGTCGAGGCCGTCCTTGGCCTGCTCGGCGTACGAGGGCTTGGGCGGGGCCGCGTCCCGGGCCGCCCGGACCGCCGTGCGGGCCGTCTCGGCGGCCGCGTTGCGCTGTTTGCGGGCCTCGGCGAGGATCTCCTGCGCCTCCTCCATCAGGGCCTTGCCGGGGTCGGTGAAGGCGCCCGGTCTGGGCGGCAGGGAGGCCGGGTTCCGTTTGTCGGCGGGCTGGGCGTTGTAGCTGTCGACGGCCTTGTTGTAGTCGTCGACGCGTTTGTCGTGCGCGTCGGCCGCGTCGGCGGACGCCTTGGTGCCCGCCTTCCACTTCTCGATGGCGGTCTGGGCCTGTCCCTGAGCCCACTCGACGGTGAGGCCGAAGCTCGCCAGGGCGTCGGCGGCCTTGCCGAAGGCGTCCGCGCCCTTGAACCACTTGGGCGGCTCGACCGCGACCTTCTCCCGGAACGCGTCGGCGGCCTCGCCCTTCACGGCGGACGCGTCGAGGCCCTTCAGTCCCTGTCCGACCTTCTCGAAGGACGCCTGGAGGTCCCGCAGGTGGGAGGCGGTCTCCCGCAGCTTGGAGGGGCTGCCGTAGATCAGTTTGGTCTTGTCCTCGGTCTGCCCGAGGTCCATCTCGTCGACCTCGGCGCCCATCCGGTTCGCCACCGAACGCGACTGCTCGCGCACCCAGTCCGCGCCGGACTCCCAGCCGACGTCGTCCAGCCGGTCGGCGGTCCAGTTCCCGGCGTCCTCGACGCGGTTGCCGACCCACTCGACGCCGTCCTCGACCGCGTCCTCGACGACGTCCGGAGTGATGTCGCTGATGAAGTCCCCGATGCCCACGTTCAGTTCCCCCCGGTGTTCTGCTGCTGGGCGGCCCGCTGCTCGGGAGACGGGCCGAACGTCTCGTCCACCGCACGGTCGAAGTCGCCCTGGTCCACGCCCAGAAGCTCGTTGAGGATCCGCGCCCGGCTCCCGCCCTCGCCCTCCGTCACGAGCGCCCGCCCGGTGTCCTTCCAGGTCTGCGCGGCCTCGTCCCCGGCACGTTCGAAGGATTCGGGGCTCCAGTCGGGGTTCAGGTAGTCGGGGGTGAACACGTCGCCCCAGTCCTGTGTGACGATGTCGGCCTCGGAGGCGTGCGGGTTGCCCACGGCGGAGTTCACGGCGATCTTGAAGGTGCCCTGGAGGTACTGGTCCTCCTCCCAGACGAGTCCGGCGGCCAGTCCCAGCGTCGCCGCGAGGGTGTTGGCGTCCTGGACCAGCGCCCGTACGCCCCACTCCCAGCGCTCGCAGTAGTCCTCGAAGTCCACCGAGAGACCGTGGTGCCCGGCCTCCATGCCGGTCATCGAGAGTTCGGAGAACCCCTTGCCGAGCACGGCGCCGGTGCCCGTGCCGATGTCCCGGAGTTCGGCGGTGGCCGCGCGGATCCCCTCGGTGATCTTCTTGATGCTCTCCGCGTCGAACCGCAGGTTCTCCTGCCCGCCCCCGCTCATCGGACGCCACCGCCGTCGGCCGGTACGTCGGCCGGTGGGCCGGCCTGCCCGTCGGCCGGTGCGTCGATCGCCACGTCGTCGGGCACGATGCCCCGGACCGGCGGGAAGGCCATCGCCCCCTCCGGATCGGCGACGTCGACGGCCACTCCGGCGGGGACGCCCAGGGCGGGGACGATCTCGTCGAGCAGCCGCGCCCCGCGCAGCTCCGCGAACTCCCACGTACCGCCCGCCTCGCGCCCGGTGTCCCCGCCGGCCGCGTCACGGGCCCGGGCGAACCGGGCGAGCGCCGCTTCGTCGGTGAAGGCGCAGATCCAGCGCACCCCGCCGAACTCCGCCGTCCACAGCCCCCCGGAGTCCACCGGGACGAGGACCAGGGCACGCCGCAGTTCCCCCACCAGTTCCCTGGGGTCGCCGAGCCCGGCCCGCCGCTCGGCGATCCGTTCCGCAAGTGCTGTCGCTCCGCCCACCGTGCCGCCTCCCCGACGTCGTATCGGGGGCCTCCCCCGTTCTTCGGGAGTACACGCATGCTCTCCCCGCCCGGTTCCCCGGAACGACCGTACGAGCATGCGCCTGTCGGCATGAGCTTCTCCGGCGCCGCGGTGCTGACCCCCGTGCCGGTTCCGTGCAGACCGAAGCCCCAAATCAACGCCCGTGCCCGCCTCTTCCGTGCTGACGGACTCGGCCGGGAGCCGCCGAACCGGCCTATAGCATCGACGCCGAACCGCCATGGAGGACCGCATGACCCGCACCACGCCCCCGCGACCCGTCGACGTCGAAGCCGTTTTCCCCGCCCTCTCCGCCCACCGGCGTACCGCTACGCGCCTGCATCCGCGCCAGGGCGTCGCGAAGGCGGAGGAGAGCTCGGTGGCGGGACCGCTGTGGTGGCCGGCCGACGAGCCGTGGCCGGTGTGCACCGCGGTGCACACCAAGGGCACGGGCCATCGGCCGGCCGACGTGCGGCTCAAGCGGCGCGTCCTCGCCGAGGCGAGGGGGCGGGACTTCTCCGCCGAGGAGCGGCGGATCCTCGACGTCCTCGACCCGGGGCAGCACGCCCCGGACCTCCGGGACGAGGATCCTCTCCCGCTGCTGGCGGTCGCCCAGCTGTACACGCGGGACGTCCCCGACCTCGTCGGTCCGGAAGGCCACGACCTGCTCCAGGTGTTCTGGTGCCCCTTCGAGGTGCACGGCCCCGACCGCACCATCGACGTCGTGCTGAAGTGGCGGCGCTCGCACGAGGCCGGGGACGTCCTGGCGGACCAGCCCGCGCCCCCGGTGGCGGGCCGCGAGGAATGCGTGCCCACCCCGTGCGTCCTGCACCCCGAACAGGTCGTCGAGCACGAGTACCTGGGCCTGCTGAGCGAGGAACTCCAGGACGGTATCGCCGACTGGGAGGAGGACCTGCTGGACGAGGAGGACGACGACGAGGACGCGTACGACCCCTCCGCGCCGCAGGGTCACGACGCGTACGAGGAGTACGCGGCCGCGATGGCCCGGGCGCGGGCGGGGGAGGAGTACGAGGTCGACTACATGGGAGACCTGTCCATCGCCCCGGGATGGAAGGTGGGCGGCTTCGCGTCCTGGCACCTCACCGATCCCGCACCGGTCGACTGCGCGGTCTGCGGCACACCGATGCCTCCTCTGCTCACCGTCGACAAGTGGGAATGCGACGGCGGTTCGAGAAGCTGGCTTCCTCTTGAGGACCGTGACTCAGCCGACGACCCGGACGTGATCGACCCGGTCGGCGTCTACCTCGGCCGCGGTGTGATGCGCGTCCACACCTGCCCCGTCGACCCGGCGCACCCCCACCGGCTCAGCTTCCAGTAGGCGCCGCGACCGAGTGCCGGTCGCGGCGTCACAAGGAAGGGAAGGCACTCCCAGCGGGGAGTCACGTGGAGTTCCCCACGGCGTGGGGAAGCAAGGGGGCACCTTCGCCCGCGTTCTGGAGAATCCCGCCGCCTACGTCAGAACCGGCGTCCGGCGTCCACGACGAACCGTTCCGGAGAACCGCATGACCCGCACCACACCTCCGCGCCCCTACGACGTCGAAGCGCTGTTTCCCGCCCTTGCCGAGCACCGGCGTACGGCGACGCGACTGCACCCCCGCCCGGGCGATCCGAAGGCCCGGGACAGCTCCGTCGCCGGCCCGATGTTGTGGCCGGCCGACGAACCCTGGCCGGTGTGCACCGCCGTCCACTCCAAGACGACCGGACACCTCCTGGCCGACGTCCGCCGCGCGCGCCGCGTCCACGCCGCCTCGGAGGGACGGGAGAAGACCGACGAGGAGATCGCGTTCCTCGCCACCCTCCGGGCGGGCACCCACGACCTCCCGATCGGCGACGCGGACCCCATTCCCATGCTGGCCGTCGCCCAGCTGTGGACCCGCGACATCCCCGACCTCACCGGGCCCGAGGGACACGACCTCCTCCAGGTCTTCTGGTGCCCCTTCGAAGCACACGGCCCCGACCGGAGCGTCGACGTCGTCCTGAAGTGGCGCCGCAGCGACGACATCGGCACCGTCCTGGGCGACCAGCCCGAACCGCTGGTGGTCGGCTCACCCGAGTGCGTGCCCCAGCCCTGCGAACTCCACCCCGAGCAGATCACCGAGCACGAATACCTCGGCCTGCTCCCCGAGGACCTCCGGGAAGCCATCGCGACGTGGGAGGAGGAGCTCCTCGACGAGGACGAGGAGGAAGCGGAGGCGGACTTCCCCACCGAGTACGCCGGCGATCTGTCCCTCGCACCCGGCTGGAAGGTCGGCGGCTTCGCCACCTGGCACCTCACCGACCCCCGCCCCGTCGACTGCACGGTCTGCGGCACCTCCATGCCACCGCTCCTGACCGCGCACCACGTTGAATGGGAGCCCGCGTCGGAGAGCTGGGCCCCACGGGAAGACCTTCGCACCGACCTCTTCCTGCACGTCATCACCCCCACCGGCGTGTACCTGGGGCGCGGCTACCTGCGGATCCACACCTGCCCCACGGATCCCTTCCACCCCCACCGACTCAGCCTCCAGTAGCAGAGTGAAGGCCCGGTCGCATCGGTGGTGCCGGGCTTCAGGGCGTCCGGGGCGGCTCTTCGACCGGGACCCGCAGCGGAGCGCGGAAGGACAGCAGTCCGAGGACGGGCGCCTGGGCCGCGTCGGGCGAGAGCCGGACGGCGGGCAGGCGGCGGGCGGCCGTACGGAGGGCCACGGCCGCCTCCGTGCGCGCCAGGGACGCGCCCGGGCAGCGGTGGCGGCCCACGCCGAAGGCGAGGTGGTGGCGTTTGTTCGCGCGGCCGGGAAGCATCTGCCCGGGGTTGTCGAAGACGCCGGGGTCGGAGCCGCTGCCCATGAGCATCAGCAGCAGCTCGGCCCCGGCGGGGAGTGCGACACCGCCCAGCTCCGCCGGGTGAGCGGTCACCCGGCGCCACGAGGTGACGGGCGGCTCCCGCCGCAGCACCTCCTCGACCCACGCCTCGGCCAGACCCTCCTCGTGGGCCGACCGCCGCCAGATCCCCGGTTCGGCGAGGGCGCGGAGCAGGACGGTGGAGATGAGCTGGCCGGTCGTGGACTGTCCGGCGATGAAGACGAAGAAGCAGACGCTGACCGCGGTCCGCGGATCGACCGGTTTCCCGTCGGGCAGGCGGTGACGGGTCAGCGCCCCGACGAAGCCGTCCGCCGGCGCGTTCCGGTCGCTCACGAGCTGCGTGAGCCATGCGTGGAACTCCGCCACGAGCGCGGCCAGCTCGACCTGGCGGTCCGCCGAGGGGCGTCCCCAGAAGAGTTCCAGCGAGGCGTCGCTCCAGCGGGCCAGCGTGGCGGCGTCGAGCCCCTCGATGCCGAGGAGCTCCATCATCACCCGGCAGGGCAGGGTGTGCGCGTACGCGCGGAAGAGGTCGCTGTGCCCGGTGGTGTCGAGTTCTGCCCGTACCGTGGTGAGCAGCTCGTCGGCGATCCGCTCGGTCACCGGGACCGAGGCCGCCACCCGCCGGGCGTTGAAGAACCGCGTGACGACGCGGCGCAGCCCCGGATGGCTGTCGGTCGCGTTGTCGGCGAGCGCGGGGCCCAGCCGGAAGCCCGCCCGGGCCAGCAGCCGCAACGCGGGAACGCCCAGGGGCGTGACCGCCTGCTGGGCGTTGTCCGGCCGGAAGGCGACCGGGTCGAGCAGGACCCGGCGGATGTCCTCGTACCGGCTGACGAGCCACAGCCCGGTGGCGGGGTCCCGGTGGACCGGCGCCTCGGACCGCAGGCGGTCCAGCCGGGGGTACGGGTCGCGGACGAAGCCCTCGTCGAACAGGTCGAGCGGCCCGAGCGGGTCCTGCCGGCCCGTCCCGGGGACCGGCGGCGGAGCCGCGTGACCGTAGGGGCAGGTGTCGGCCGTACCGGGAGGGGATATGGCCGCGTCAGGGGCGGATGTCACGGTGGCGGACGCTAGCACGCGAACGGGTGCGCACCGGCCGGGGGGTGTGGGGTGTCACCTGTGACCGACGCGACGTATACGGGTGCGGCGGCATCGCGTAGCCGCCGCACCTGTGACGGATCTGATGTCCACTCCCGGGCCGGCTCGAACAACACCCGCAACCCGTGAGGAACGAGTTGCTCCACCAGACCCGTCACGGTCATGCCGCGGACACGAAGGACCCGTCGTCACGGAGCATTCGTCGGAGGGGTGTCCATGGCGACGTTGAGCGGGTTCCAGCCCACGCGCACGGCCCGCATCACCGTGTCCGTCTCGGCGTTGACGACGGTCAGCCAGTTCTCGCCCACGCCGGAGGTGACGAGGAGCCGATCGCCGTTCGCGTTGATGGCCAGTCCTTCCGCCCCGTACGGGACGGTGAAGGTGCGGATCACGATCAGCAGCCGCGGGTCGATCACCGAGACGGTGTTGGTGCCGAAGCCGCCGCTGACGTAGACCTGCGGCGTCTCCGACGCCGCCGACTCCTCGGGCGTGACGACGAGGTTCTCCGCCCCCTTCGGGACCTGCACGGAGTCCACGATCTCGTTGGCCACGGTGTCGATGACCGTCAGGCTGTCCGAGCCGTTGCCGCCGGTCACGTAGGCCTGGCGGCCGTCGGCGGAGAGGGCCACGGCGAAGGCCGCCGTGTCGTTCTCGAGCCGGATGGTGTCGAAGACCCGGCCCCGCCAGACGTCGATCACCGACACGGAGTGGGACTTCAGATTGGTGACGTAGGCCCAGCGGCCGTTGGGGGTGATGGCCACGTCCCGGGGCCAGTCCCCGACCTTCAGGGTCCTGACGACCCGGTCGCGCCGGGTGTCGATCACCGAGACGGTGTCGGACTCGGCGTTGGCGACGACGGCCCTGGACCCGCGGGCGGTGACGGCGACGCCCACCGGGCGGTCCCCGGCACGGATCGTACGGACGACGCGGCGGCTGGACGTGTCGATCACCGACACCTCGTGCGATCGCAGGCCGCCGGTCACATAGACCCGGTCGCCGCGCGGCGACACGGCGAGGTCCTCGGCTCCGGCCGGGACGGGGATCGTGGCCAGGGCCGCCGGGGAACCGACCTGCATCACCGACACGGTCCGGGAGCCGGCGTTGGCCACATAGGCGAAGCGCCCTGTCGCGCCGGGGCCGCCTCCGGGCGGACCGTCGGCCGTGGCCGGCGACGTCACGGCCAGGGAGGACGCGAGGGAGAGGGCGATGAGGGCCGCGGTGACGGCCGTTCTGCCCCGCATCCGCAGGCCGCGGCGCTGCCGGACTGCTTGCGGCGTCCGCCGCCGGTTCCCGAGTGCCAGTCTTCCGTCGCAACCGCGCACGGCGACCTCCGTGGAGTGCTGATGATCCTCTTTGGCCGATCGACCGGGGAGGAGAGACCCCTCACATCCTCACCGAGCCGCCACGGAGAGGCGCGCTGCGGAACGTCACATCACCCGCTCGCCGGGGTTCCTGAGGCCGACCGGGTGAAGGCGGCGCGACGCTCCCCCACTTGTCCCGCGTCCGCACTCGTCCGGACATGAAGGGCACATACCGTGACCGAGCCGTTCTGCCGCTGTCGCCCGTGAGCTCGTCGGACGGACGACCACCGCGCGGGGCGGTACCCCTCCTGTCCGCACACCCGCTGCCGGAGCATCCATGGAACATCCTCGTCCGCATTCCCGGTACCGCCTTCCCGAGCCGAGGGGCACCGGATCCGCCGGAACCCGACGTCGTCACCGCCGCCTCGGGGGTGCGCTGGTGGCAGCCCTGGCCGCGGTCATGACGGCTGCTCAGTCCGGCACCTCCTTCGCCGATCTGCCCGGAGCCGACCCCCAGCTGACCCGGGCCCCGTACCTGTCCGACCTCACCTCGGGTTCCGTCCAGGTGAACTTCGCGACGACCACGCGGAGCACGGTCAGGGTGCGGTACGGCCCGCTCGGCAACTGCACGGCCAACACGGTCAACGCGACGGCCCAGGGCACGTCCATGACCGTCAACGGCGTCACCGAGTACCGCAACACGGTGACCGTCGCCGGCCTCGCCGCCGACACCCCCTACTGCTACCGGGTGTACACCGGGGCGGGCGTCGACCTGCTCGGCACCAACCCCTCCCCGCAGTTCACCACGCGGCAGGGGCCGACGGGCACCCAGCCGTTCACCTTCGGCGTCATCGGTGACTGGGGCGACACGACCAACAGCGGCGTCAACGACGGATCGCTGAACGTGAACCAGGCGGGCGTCATGGCGCAGCTCGGCCAGAGCGGCGCACGGTTCGCGCTGTCCGCCGGCGACGTGGCGTACCAGACCGGCAGCACCACCAACTACGGTGACCTGAAACAGACCGGCCCCAACATCAGCGCGGTCTTCGGGCCCTCCTACTGGGCCGTTCCCGGTCAGAGCCTTCCGCTGTACTTCACGAACGGCAACCACGGCCGTAACTCCACGGCCCTGACGACCTGGCCGGAGACACGGACCGCGGCCGAGTCCAACGGCGTGTACGCGATGACGTCGTATCCGTCGATCCTCGGGACGACCCCGGCGTCGTACCCGACGACGTACTACGCGTTCGACAACGGGGGTGTGCGCTTCTACGTGCTCGACGCCTCGTGGACCGACAGCAACCTGGGCTCCGCGACCGGCGGCTCCTGCGGGACCAGCGGAAGCTGCAAGATGTACGAGATCGACCGCGCCGCCCACTGGGCGACGACGGCCGCCGAGTACCAGTGGCTGCAGAACGACTTGGCCGCGCACCCGGGCGGCCTCAAGGTCGCCGTGTTCCACTTCCCGCTGCGGTCCGACAGCGCCGCCCAGAAGTCGGACACGTTCCTCCAGAACACCCCGGGCAACCCCAACAGCCTGGAGCAGCTGCTGCACGACAACGGCGTGAACCTGGTGTTCAACGGCCACGCCCACCACTACCAGCGCAACGTGGCACCGCCGGGCGGCGTCCCCAGCTACGTGACCGGCGGTGGCGGCGCCACCCTGTCCCCGGTCGGCACCTGCTCCCCGACGGACGCGTACGCCAGGAGCTGGACCTACACCACGAACCGGGGCAAGGCCTGCGGCGCCGCGCCGGCGCCGACCGACGACGCCCAGGTGTACCACTTCCTCAAGGTCGCGGTGGACGGCACCAGGATGACCGTCACGCCGACCGACTCCCAGGGCAACACCTTCGACCAGCAGGTCTACGACTTCGCGAGCGACAGCTCCGCGCCCACGCCGGTCGGCAACCTCACCGTCGTGCGTCAGGGCACCACCACCAGCCTGCTCAACTGGACCGCGGCGAGCGACAACATCGGCGTGTTCGCGTACGACGTGTACCGCAATGGCACCTACCTCGCCACGGTGGCGTCCAACAAGCTGACGTTCAGCGACAAGACGGCCGTCTGCCCGGCCACCCACACCTACGAGGTGCGCGCCCGAGACCTGGCGGGCAACACCAGCCAGGCGACCGCGTCCGTGACCTGCTGAAGGCACTGACTCACCGGTGGCGCCACCGGGCCGCCGGTCATCGGGCTCTCTCCGGTGACCGGCAGCCCCGCCCTCGTCCGCCGCACCGGTCGCGACCCGCCGTCCTGCGGGCCGTGTCCGGCCGGGGGCCTCGACGGTCACTTCCGCTTGATGGTGAGCGGTTCGGAGACGGTGACCATCTGCCCGTCCTTGTCGACGTAGAAGTGGACCACGAACGTCCCCGGCGCGTGCAGGGCGACGAAGTCCATGCTGGCGGAGCCGAGGGAGTTCGTCGTAGCGGCCTTCCAGCCGACGGCTTTGCCCTCGGCGTTCGTGATCTCGGCGAACACGCGCGCCTCGCTCGCCGCGGCCGTCTTCGCCGCCGCCGAGGTCTGGGCTCGTACGACGGCCCGGAACTGTTCCCCGACCGCCACGGCCGCCGGCATGTCCACGGCGGCGGACAGCTTGCCGGGGGCTTTCGGCGGCGTCGGCGTCGCCTGTGCGACGGGGGTTCCGTCGGGCACGATCCGCCAGGCCGGATGCAGTTCGGCGGCGTGCTGCTGGTTGCGGTCGAGGACCCACGCGCCGAAGAACGTCGCATGCTTGCCGACCGGTGGAATGATCACGTACGGCGCGTCGGGCGGGATCACCTCGACGGTGAGGAGCCCTCGGTTCGCCGGGCGGAGATAGCGCTGGAACTGCCCGTCCACCGCCACCGTCAGGTGCACGTTGCCGTCAGTGGGCCGGTACCGCACCCTCTGTACGATCCCGCTGACGGTCGCGCACTTGGCGACGACGGACAGTCGCGTGGGATGGTGGACGTGCGTGAGCGGTGCGCTCCGGCAGGGAACTCCACCGCCGCCCCACGCCGGCGCGGTCGGGGCGTCCCGCCGTGTTTCCTGCGGGCCGAGCAGAGCGACGAGAACCGCGGCGACGGCCGCCAGGACGACGACGGCGACGAGGGCCAGCCGGCGGCGGCTCCGCCGGCGGACGGGCACTTCGGCCGGGGGCTCTTCCACCGGGCGGTGTGTCGTCTGCATCTCGTGCTGCCTCATCGCCCTGCCCCCACTCCGTTGCCGGTGAAGCCGTCACCGGCCGCACTCACCTGCTCGGGCACGACGGTCGTCCGGAGCGTCGGTGCCGGCAGGGTCCGCTCGGCGTAGTTGCCCGCCTGGTCCGCGACGACCAGCCTCCATTGCGGGAAGATGCGCTGGGGGACCGGGAACGACAGCTGCACGCTTCCCGCCCGGTCCGCCTTCGCCCGCGCCACGACCACACCGTGGTAGGTCGCCGTCACAAGGTCGTTCGGCCGGAAACCGACGCCATCGACCTTCGCGCCCCGGGTGTCCGTCCGGTACGAGATCGTCGGCTTGGGGAACACCAGCGATGCGTACCTGCCCCCGGCGTCCGTCACGACGAGCAGGGATCGTGGACGGATGCGCGAGGGCATGGGCAGCGTGACGGACGCCGCGCCGTCCAGGTCGGAACGGCCGTGCGCGACGACCTTTCCGTTGAACGTCACCGTGAGCGGCGTGTTCGCCATGAAGCCCTTACCGGTCACGGACACCGTCGGTCCGTTGAGCTTGAGGGCGAGGACCGGGCTGGGACGCCGGGTCGTCAGCTGGTAGACCCATGTCCGCGCCTCGTGGTGGCGGTATTCGACGTGGACCAGTTTCCCGTGGTAGAGCTCGACGAACATCTGCAGGCGGCGCTGCACGGCCGTGCGGACCACCTGGTTCTCCGCCGGCGGGTCGTCCGCCCATGGCGTGTAGTACACGAGGTACGACACCGTGCCGTCCGTGATCAGCCGGTTCGGCCAATCCGTCACCCAGTCCCGGGGCGTTCGCGTGCCCTCCTTCGGAGCGGACGCCGGGATGATCTTTCCGCCCGGCATGACCGTCGCGAGGTTGAAGCGCCCGAACGGATAGGAATCGCGGTGCGCGTAGTAGCTGAAGACATAGTGGGCCGAGCCCTGGGACAGGACCATCACCCCCGCGTCCTTCGGAGACTCCGCCGCGATCCACTCGGCGGCCTCGCGCAGGCCGGGATAGGACCTGTCGTCGAACTGCTTGCCGAAGGTCGGGAAGACCGCCGCGAACATCGCGAGCGTGAGCACGGCGGGGGCCAACCGTCGAAGTTGCGGCCGTCGCAGCGCGTAGGAGGCCGAACCGAGCATGCGGCCCGCGAGGATCGACACCGCTGGAACCACCGGAAGAAGGTAGTTGAACGCTTTCAGCGGATAGAACGAATAGAAGGCGATCATCGCGAAGACCCACAGGAGCAACAGCTTGTCGCCCCGAGTCCGCCGGACGACCGCGAAGACGATCCCCAGCACCCACAACGCCAGCACGACCGCGCCCTCGTAGGAGAGCAGCAACTTTTCGTAGTAGTACCACGGAACGGCGCTGCTCCGCCGCAGACTCGATGTCAGGAATTCGTTGAAGACGTTCCAGCGCTGAACGAGCTGAATGATCACCGGCACACTGCACACCACCACCGTGAGCAGGGCGAGGAGCAGGTGACGGGGTGTCGCGAGCTTGCGCACGTTCCCGGCGACGGCGACGTAGGCGACCGCCACCACCAGCGCGAGCACGCCGGTGACCTTGGCCTGGACGGTCAGGGTGCCCGTGGCGGCCATGGCGTACAGCCACCCGGGATGTCCGGTGTGCACGAGCCTGACCGCGCACAGAATGGTCAGGGTGGAGAAGAAGACGAGGGCGGAGTCCAACAGGGCGAGTCGGCCCAGCGAGATCGAGTAGCCGCTGAGAGCGAACAGGAGCGCCGCGAAGAGCGCGCTGCGCCGCCCGAAGAACGTCAGCGCTATCCAGTAGATCACCGGCACCGTCAGTGTGCTGAACACGGCGGAGACGATCCGCGCCGTCACGTCCCCGACTCCGAACATCCGGAACACGACCGAGAGTATTTCCTGATACAGCAGGAAGTTGGAGTTCCCGCGACTGGTGAGAATGAAGTAGCGGTCGAGCTCATGGTTGTCGGCCAGTACGCCGGCCTGGCCGACGTAGACGGTCTCGTCACCACGCAGGCCGATCCGGTCCAGTTCGATCAGTCTCAGGGTCGCGGCCAGGACGACGATGCCGAGAAGCGGCAGGTCGACCCTGCCGGCGAGGCGCGAGAAGAATTCCCGACCGCCGTGCAGCGCCCGCCCGGGCTTCGGTTCCGGTGGGGCCGTGCCCGTTTCCGATGGGCGGATCATGGCGTCCTCCCGCCGGGGCCGCGCTCGTGGGCGGCGCCGGAGTCGGTTCGGAGGGCGGGATGCGGGGGCAGGGCGCCGGAGGGTAGGGGCAGGGGCGATTCGCCCTCCGGCATCCAGTGCGGCCACGGGTGCCCGTCCACCTGGGGCGCCGACCGGCCGCCGGCCGCCGGCCGGTCCGCGTCGAGCAGTCGCGGTATCTCGTCGGCCCAGCCGAAGCGGTCGGAGGCCAGGACACGGGTGCGCACGCCGGAGAGGAAGCCCGACAGGACGTCCCGTTCGCGGCTGCGCAGCCGGGCGTGGTCGAGCCCGTCGACGGTGATGGCGGGGGCGAAGTACCTGAACGGCGGGAAGCCGTAGGCGTCCTCGGTGTTCACGAGCAGCCGGTCGACGGTCTCGTCGTGGCCGAGGTCGCTCAGGCGGGGCGTGCCGCGCTCGATGACGAACAGCTCGGTCACCTTGACGGCGCTGCTCAGCCGGCAGGAGACGAGCCGGTCGACGGCGTACTTCGGCGGGGGCACGAGGATCTGCGTGACCGCGTTGACGCACATGATGGGCAGGTTGTGGCGGGCCAGGGTGAAGGCGAAGGAGCGGCCTTCCTTGGAGTGCAGACGACTCTGCCGCTGCAGCCGGCGCCATTCGTGGGGGGTCAGGTCGTCGGAGCGCACGGCGTGCAGGGTGTGCGCGCTGATGGTGAGCGGCTTGGGGAAGCAGAGGGCGTTGCCGGTGGCGTCGACGACGGTCATGTCGTCGGACAGGAACCGTCCGTCGTGTTCGCTCAGCAGCCGCAGGATGGTGGAGGTCTTCCCGGTGTCGGTGAGCGCGGAGAGCATCACGCCGGTGCCGCCCAGCTCGACGGTCGCGGAGTGCAGCAGCATCCGGCCGCGGGCGACGAGCACGAAGCGCAGCAGCGCCTCCAGGACGTTGGTGTAGACGACGTGGGGGGAGCGGGCGAGGAGCGGGCTGACGAGGACGTCGATGGGGTCGCCGATGTCGACGCGGAAGTTGGCGCCGAGCCGGCCGAGCTGCTCCTCGTACTGCACGGTGGTGGGCTGCGGTCCGCCGCGGCCGGGGATCTCGGTCATGACCGCGCGGTGGCGGGGGAACCGGCGGCCGACGTCGCCGACGCGGACGGTGATGTCGCAGGAGTCGGGCGGCACCCACTGGGCGCGGAAGAACTCCAGCTCGGGCAGGCGGATCTGGGAGCCGATGGTGACGGTGCCGGCGATGTCGTAGCGGTAGGTCAGGTACCGGGGGCGCTTGGGGTGGCTCGTGGAGGCCGCGGGTTCCGTGGCGGGGGTGTCCGGGGCCGTTGCGGCGGGGGAGGGGGCCGGGGAGCCGGGAGGGACGGAGCCGGGGGCGACGAGCACGCGTACGGGGTCGCGGCGGGCTCCGGCGTCACGGCGGCGGCGGTAGATGAGCAGGTCGCTGAAGAGGAACCGGGCCAGGAAGAGCGCGACGAGACTGAGGACGTTGGCGGTGAGCAGTCCGATCCCGGAGTCGACGAACCATTCGAGGAGAGGCAGCCGGCCGAGCAGCAGCAGGTTGTTCAGGGCGAGGAAGGCGATGCCGCGGACGAGGACCGCGCGCTTGTCGCCGCTCCGGCCGCCGCGGTAGACGAGCGTCTCGAGGAGGGCGAAGTTCCACAGGGACGACACCTGGGTGGCGAGCGTGGCGCCGAGGAGGTGCTGGAGTCCCGCGACGGTGTGGAAGAACCACAGGGCGGCGGTGTTGACGGCGATGCCGCTGAGTCCGACGAGTCCGAAGGCCAGGAACCGCGCGGTCGTGCCGAGGTCACGGCGGCCGGTCACGGAGTGGCGGCCCTCGCCGGCGCGGGGCGCGGCGAGGGTGGGCCGGCGCAGCCGGGCCAGATGGCGCAGGAACCGCAGGCCCTCGCGCAGCGAGGCCTTGGAGGTGCCGGCCGCGCGGGGGGCGAAGCGGTAGGAGACCTCGGCGACGCGGGCGCCGGGGTGCCGGACGAGCAGTTCGAGCAGCACCTTGAAGCCGAGGGGGCTGAGCCGGTCCATGTCGATCGCGGCGGTGCGGAAGGCGAAGAGTCCGCTCATGGGGTCGCTGACGCCGGCCAGCCGGCGGGGGAAGACCGCCTTGGTGAGGAGCGTGCTGCCACGGGAGACGAGCCGGCGCACGGGGCCGTCGAGCCCGTCACCGGTCGATCCGGATCCCGCGTAGCGGGTGCCGACCACGATGTCCACGCCGTGGCCCAGGGCGGTGCGGGCGAGCGCGGCGGCCGCCTCCGGCGGGTGCTGGAGGTCGGCGTCCATGACCAGGGCCCATTCGCCCCGGGCACGGCGGGCGCCCGCGAGGACGGCCCCCGCCAGGCCGCCTTCGCGGGCGCCGCCCTCTCGGTGGATCATGCGGACCGGCAGCCGGCAGTCCGGGGCGTGCCGCGCGGCCGTCGCCGGTGTGTCGTCGTCGCTGTCGTCGACGAACAGGATCTCGACGGGCAGTCCGCCGAAGGCCGGTTCCAGGGCGCGCAGCAGCAGCGGGACGGATTCGCGCTCGTTGCGCGTCGGGATGACGAGGGTCAGACGGGGCCGGACGAGCGGGCGCGGGGCGTTCAGCTCGGAGCACTCGGTGCGGAGGGTGCGGTTGCCGTCCATGTCAGCGGCCTCCAGCGGGGGGACCGGGCAGCTGTGCTGTCGTCGTACGTCTACGGTTTAAACATACATATTGCTAGGGGTTATCCTGGATGTCAACATATGTCCACTTACGTGGTAAACGTAGCTGTTCGGAATGGTTCGTATATAGTCGGGAAGAGTCGCAGCGCGACGTCGAGCCCGGAGGCATGCCATGGTCAGCAGCACCCAGCCGGAGCGCAGGAAGGTGGACATCGGCCACCCCACCGAGCGCCGCCGCGGCCGCCGCCGACTGAGCCGTGAACGCGTCCTCGCCGCGGCCCTCGACGTGGTGGACCACGAGGGCCTGTCCGCCCTGAGCATGCGGCGGGTCGCCGCCGAGCTCGACGTCGAGGCCATGGCGCTGTACCGCTACGCCCCCAGCAAGGACGCCCTCCTGGACGGGCTGGTCGAGCAGCTCTACACCGAGCTGGCCGAGGACCTCGCCCGCGAGGAACCCGCCCCCCTCGGCCAGGCGGCCGACCTGCCCGAATGGCGGGCCGAGCTCCTCCGCGGAGCCTGCGCCCTCTACCGGATCTCCCTCGCCCACCCGCACGTCGTGCCGCTGCTCGCCACACGTCTGCTGGCGGTCCCGCTGGCCCGCCGATCCCTCGCGGTGCTGCAGGCCCACGAGCGGGTGCTGGCGCTCCTGGACCGCGCCGGGCTCGACGAGCACGGCGTCGTCACCGCCTACCGGGCGGTCACCGGATGGGTGCTCGGCTACATCTTCAGCGACCTGCGGGCCATGGTCGAGAACCCCGACGAGCCCGACCCGGCGTTCCGCCTGGGGCTGCACCTGATGCCGGCCCGCGAGCTCCCCCGACTGCGCGAGACCGCGCCCTCCCTGGCCGAGAAGGGCGGATACCAGGAGCTGACGGACGGCCTCGACGCGCTGCTCGACGGCATACTGGCCGCGTCCGCCGCCCGCACGGCCCAGACGACGGAGCCCGATGCCGTGTAGCGGCACGCCACGCCCGCCTCTCGCTTTGTGTGCCCCGGCTCTATGCCCCGCTGACACCCCGCCCGCCTAACGTGTGCAGCTCCCGGTGCCGGGACGGGCACCGGGAGGACGCGCCGAGGGCGCACGAGCGGGGGAGGCCGGGGCATGGCCGACAGACGGAGTCCGGGGCGGCGGCGGTGGCGACCGCGCGCGGCCCGTGTCATCGCGGTGGTGGGGGCCGTCGTGACGGCCCTGCTCGGCCCGCCCGCCGTCGCCGCCGCGCCGCCTCCATACCTCACGCTGGAGGCGAGCTACGGAGCCGGGACCGTCACCAACGGCTGGGAGCGGGTCGAGCGCTATCTCGACACGACCAGCGGCTTCCATACCGAGGGTTATCCGGCGGACGGCCGCGGCGACCAGGACGGCAAGCGCCTCACCTACTTCGGCGCCTCCCGGCCGTCCTCCGGCCGGTTCCTGCTCTACTCGGCCCCCGGCTGGAACACCGGCAGCCGCACCACCCCCGTCCTCCTCGTGCACGGGGCGAACGACACCGCCGACCGCGCCTGGGCCAACCCCGGAGAATCGGGCGGCTACGGCTGCGGCGCCGCCTCCTGCCCGTCCACCGGACTCATGCAGTACCTCGCCGAGCGCGGCCACCGCGTCTTCGCCGTCGGCTTCGCGCACAAGCAGGGCGACAACCTCATGCAGGCGCAGATCGTCGGCGACGCGATCGCCGTCATCAGGGCGAAGCTGGGAGTCGACAAGGTCGACCTGGTCGGCTGGAGCAAGGGCCAGATGTCGACCCGGGCGTACGTGTCGTCCCTGAAGCCGAGCTGGGGACGGCCCTACGCCGGTGACGTCCGCCGGCTGATCACCCTCGGCGGCCCGAACGGCGGCTACGACTACCCGTACGCCCACGGCTGGGCCCACGACTTCTCCATCTGGCCGGAGTGCGGCGGAAAGATCAACGCGCCCTCCCCGCACTCCCACATGACCTGCTACGGCCTGTACACCGCGCACCCCGAGTTCTCGATGACCCCGGCCGGCGGCCAGGACAACTACCCCGGGCAGCGCCAGATGCTGGCCCGCTGGGACGGCGCGTACGGAGTCGACGGCACCGCCCAGGACTGGTACACGACCTACTACGGAGGCCAGGGCTACTACACCGCCGGCAGCGGCATCCAGGCCGCCATCGACGCCGGATCGCTCATCGGCCCGCTGCACGGCGCCGGAGTCCCGGCCTCCGTCACCACCTACCTCCTGGCCGGCGGATCCGCCGACGTCCTCGGCATCTTCAACGAGAACCGCGGACCCAGCGACGGCGTCGTCTTCGTCTCCAGCGCGCTCGACACCACCGGCATCCCCACCGTCGGCGGCAAGGCCACCGTCGCCGGCGCCAACCACCTCGAACTGGGCTGGCACAGTGCCGCCGCCGCCCAGGTCGCCACCTGGCTCTCCTGAAACCGCCCAGGACCGAAGCACCCGAGGACCGAAGGACCAGAAGGACATGACCGCGCTCCGCACCCGCCGTGTCGCCACCGGCCGGCTCACCCAGCAGATCACCGAGGCCAGGACCGAGGGCGAGGCCGTCGTCTTCGTCCACGGCAACGTCTCCTCCTCCGCCTTCTGGCACTCCACCCTGACCACGCTGCCGGCCCCCTACCGGCCCCTCGCCGTCGACCTGCGCGGTTTCGGCGGCACCGACCCGCTGCCCGTCGACGCCACGCGCGGCCTGCGGGACTACGCCGACGACCTCGCCGAACTGCTCACGGCCCTCGGCATCGACCGGGCCCACCTGGTCGGCTGGTCCATGGGCGGCGGCGTGGTCACGCAGTACCTCCGGGACCACCCGGCCGCGGTCCGCTCCGTGACCCTGGTCAGCCCCGTCTCCCCGTACGGCTTCGGCGGCACCCACGGCGTGGACGGAACCCTCAACTCCGCGGACGGGGCGGGCTCGGGCGGCGGCACGGCCAACCCGGACTTCGTCCGGCTGCTCGCCGAGGGCGACCGCGGCGCGGACTCCCCGCTCTCGCCGCGCTCCGTCCTGACGACCTGCTACGTCAAGCCGCCGTTCCGCACCGCGGACGAGGACGCGTACGTCGAGTCCATGCTCGCCACGCGCCTCGGCGACGACCACTACCCGGGCGACAGCACCACGTCCGACGCCTGGCCCGGGATCGCGCCCGGGACGCGCGGCGTCCTCAACTGCATGGCCCCGACCCACTTCCGCGTCGACGACCTGCACCTGATCGAGCCCAAGCCGCCGGTGCTGTGGATACGGGGCGAGGACGACATCATCGTCTCGGACACCTCGATGTTCGACCTGGCGCACCTGGGCGCCATCGGCGCGGTGCCGGGCTGGGACGGCACCCCCGCGCAGCCGATGCTGGCGCAGACGCGTCACGTCCTGGACCGCTACGCGGCGGCCGGAGGCACGGTCCGGGAGGTCGCCGTGGCCGACGCCGGACACGCCGTCCACCTCGAACGCCCCGAGGAGTTCGGCAAGGCGCTCCTGGAAGTCCTCGCGGCATGACCGTGTGCCGCACCCGGCAGGGGGAGGTCCGCGGCCGGACCTCCCCCGACGGAGTGACCTCCTTCCTCGGCATCCCGTACGCCGCTCCGCCCTTCGGCGCGCGACGGTTCCGGGCGCCCGCCCCGCCGGAACCGTGGACGGGGGTGCGCGACGCCACGGCCCACGGGCCGACGGCGCCGCACGCCCCCTACGCCCCGCCCTTCGACGCCCTCATCCCGGAGAACGCGATCCCGGGGGACGACTGCCTGAACCTCAACGTCTGGACCCCGGCCCCGGAGCCGGGCACCGGCCTCCCCGTGATGGTGTGGCTGCACGGAGGCGCCTTCACCAACGGCTCGGGCTCGGCGTCCGGCTACGACGGGACCGCCTTCGCCCGGGACGGCGTCGTCTGCGTCACGCTCAACTACCGCCTGGGGGCGGACGGCTTCCTCCACCTCCCGGGCCGCCCCGACGACCGGGGCCTGCTCGACCAGATCGCCGCGCTCCGCTGGGTCCGGGACAACATCGCCTCCTTCGGCGGCGACCCGGACCGGGTGACCGTCTTCGGCGAGTCGGCGGGCGCGATGAGCATCGGCGCGCTGCTGACCACCGAGGCGGCCCGCGGGCTCTTCCGCCGGGCGATCCTGCAGAGCGGAGCCTGCCACCACTTCCTGCGCCCGTCGTCGGCCCGGCTGATCGCGGCCCGCCTCGCGGAGAAGCTGGGGATCGAGCCGACCGCGGAGGCCTTCGAGGCCGTCCCCCTGCCGGAACTCCTCCCGGCGCAGGCCGCGTTGCGCACGGAGGTGACCGCCGACCCGGACCCGGCGCGGTGGGGCGAGGCGGTGCTGAACATCATGCCCTTCGAGCCGGTCCGGCCGGGCCTCGCCCTTCCCGGCCCGGACTGCGGCGTCGACCTGATGATCGGCAGCAACCGCGAGGAGTACCGCCTGTTCCTGGTGCCGACGGAGCGGCTCCACGTCTTCCCCGAATCCTCGCTCCGCGCCATGACCGCGGCCTACGGCCTCGACCCGGCCGAGGCCCTCCCCGTCTACCGGGCCGCCCGCCCGGACGCCGTGCCGGGCGAACTCCTCGACGCCGTGGCCACCGACTGGTTCTACCGGATCCCGGCCGTCCGCCTGGCCGAGGCCGTCCCGGGCTCGTACCTCTACGAGTTCGCCTGGCGCTCCCCGAGGTTCGACGGCGCCCTCGGAGCCTGCCACGCGCTGGAACTGCCCTTCGTCTTCGACCGCCTCCACGACCCGTCGTACGCCCCGCTGCTCGGCGCCCACCCGCCCAGGGAACTCGCGGACGCCGTGCACGGGGCGTGGGTCGCCTTCGCGAAGACGGGCAGCCCCGGCTGGAAGGCGTACGACAAGGAGACCCGTACGACGATGACCTTCACCACCACGCCCGGGCCCGCCCCGGTCGACGACCCGCGCGCGCGGGAACGGCTGCTGTGGGAGGGGGTGCGCTGACGGCCCTGGCGGCCGAGGAACCGCCGCAGGTCCGTCCGCCCTCCGTGGGGACGGCGGCGGCGAAGCAGGCCGCCACCGCCGTCGGGGCGTGCCGGGTGAGGCGGGCGGCCAGGTCCCGTGCGGCGTCGAGGCGATCCCGCCGTGCTCCCCGGGCCCGGGGAGCCGCTCAGGCATCCCGGGCCCGGTACCGGTCCCGGATCTCGGGGCGCGGTCGGAAGCCGGCCGACTCATGGGTCGCGACGGCGCCCCCTCGTCCTGCCACTCGCGCAGCACGTCCACGACCCTGCCCAGCCCGTCGATCCCCGGGGTGCCCCTCACGATCGTCATGCGCCGGGTGTTCCGCCAGGGGTGAACCCCGGCCCGACCGGGCTCGACGATCCCTACAGTCCAGCCCCATGACAACGATGACGACGCGCACGGTCGAGTACCCGGCCGACGGTCTGACGATGATCGGGCACCTCGCGCTCCCGGCCGGCGTCGACCGCCGGCCTGCGGTGCTGCTCGGACCAGAGGGCATGGGGCTCAGCGACGTCGAGCGCCGCCGGGCCGATGCTCTCGCCGAGCTGGGATACGTAGCGCTGGCCTTCGACCTTCACGGCGGGCGCTATTTGGGTGACCCCGAGGAGATGCTGGCCCGTTGCATGCCGCTGCTCGCCGACCCCGACCGGATGCGGGGCATCGGTCATGCGGCGCTCGACGTGTTGCGCGCCGAACCGCGGACCGACCCCGACCGGATCGCCGCCATCGGCTACGGCACCGGGGGCGCCGTCGGGCTGGAACTCGGGCGCGACGGCGTCAACCTGCGCGCGATCGGGACGGTCAACGGGCTGACCACGGGCCGACCGGGCGAGGCGGCGCGCATTCGCTGCCCGGTGTGGGCCGGGGTCGGGTCGGAAGACCCGATCATGCCGCCCGCGCAACGGGGCGCGTTCGCCGCCGAGATGCAGGCCGCGGGCGTCGACTGGCGCCTCGTGGTCTACGGCGGCGCCTTGCACGCCTTCCACCACCCGCCGGTCGACCACCCCACCGTCCCCGGCGTCGGCTACCACCCACGGCACGCGCAGCGAGCCTGGCGCGACGTCGTCGACCTGCTCTCCGAGTGCCTGCCCGTGACGGAGGATCCGGTCAGTCCGAGCTCGGCCACCCGCTGACCAGCTCTTACCGGCCGCTACGGCACATTTCTGGTGTGTTCCGGTCCCGTCCCTCCCTTCAACGCCGCAGGACGCCGACGACGCGCTCTCTGCCCAAGACCGGGGCGGGAGGCCTCGGACCCTACGTGGCCTTCGCCGACGGGTCGGCCTTGGTGAGCGTGCAGACGCCGTCCACGCACTGGCGCTCCAGACGACCCCGCGAGATGGTCTGCGCCAGGCCGACCATCCAGCAGGTGGGGCAGCCGCGGAAGGCGACGAGGGCCAGCGGGGCCGCCAGCAGGGTGGCCGGGCCGGCGACGGGCACCATCGCGATCGAGCCGATGATGAGCCCGAAGCCGATGACGCCGCGCGCCAGGTGGCGCGGGACGGACTTGCTGGCGAAGTCCGGCGCCGAGGACGGCGCCTTGACCGCGGCCGGCACGGTGATCGCGGTCGGTGCGATGACCGGGGACTTCGTGCCCTCGGGGGGCTTCACGATGTTCACGGTGTTCATGGGCGTGAGTCTCCTTCGACTGGTCGGTCGATGGCTTGATCTGCTGCCTGGTCGGTCGCTTCCAGCGCGTGACGCAGCGCCGCGCGTGCTCTGTGCAGCCGTGACTTCATCGCGGCGGTGCTCAGGCCGAGCGTGTGGGCGACGGTCCTGCCCGGCAGGCCCTGCACGTCCCGCATGACCAGCACCTGCCGCTGCTCACGGGGAAGGGCGCTGACCGCGGCCGCGATCCGCTCCACCTCCAGCCTGTACAGCACGGCCTCCTCGGCGGACGGCTCCGCACACGCCTCCGGCTCGGCCGAGGGCTCGCCGCGCATGGCGACGAGCAGCCTCACCTGCCGGAGGCATTCGTTGCGGACGATCCGGAACATCCATGAGGCAAGCGCGCCGGTGGCCCGCAAGGTGCCGATCTTCCGGTAGAGGATGATCAGCGCCTCTTGTGCCGCGTCCTCCGCGTCCTGCGGCGAGGCGCACAGTGACAGGGCGAACTTGCGCACATGCGGCTGCGATTCCAACACGACGGTGGTGAGCGACGTGACGTCGCCGTCCTGAGCGGCCTTGATCAACCGCTCGTCAGGCCAGGAGAAGCGTTGGTTCATGTGCTACTCATACCGGAAGGCGCCTCGCGCACAGGCGCTGGTCAGGTGCGGCTCTTGTTGAAGCGTCGCATCAGGTGCCAGCTGCACGCACCCACGAGCACGACGCCGACCACGATGATGGCAGTCCACATGGTTACTGTTCCCTCCGTGTTCCTCCGGCCCGTTCGGCCGGTACACACACAAGAGACGGGGAGGTGCCGAGAGGATTCGCCTCCCGGCGAAGTTTTTTCGAACCGGCCCGAGGCGGGGTGCTACCGGCCGCCGAGGAGGTCGCCGACCGCCGCGAGACCTGCGGCGATGGCACGCTCGCCGATGTTGCCGAAGCCCAGGACCAGCCGCACCGGCCCCGGCGCGTGCGAGGCGCGGCAGGCGCTCATGCCGTAGAGGCCGACGGACCGGGCGCGGGCGGCGGTGACGAGGGCCTGTTCGTCGGTCGGCCCGGCCAGACGGGCGACCGCGTGGAAGCCCGCCGCGAGGCCGGTCACCCCGACCTCGGGGGCGTGCTCGGCGAGGGCGGCCACCAGGGTCGAGCGCCGTGCCGCGTAGGTCGCCCGCATCCGTCGCAGGTGCCGGTCGAAGCGACCGGACTCGATCAGCGTGGCGAGGGCGAGCTGATCGAGCGTGGGCGACCCGCGGTCGCTCAGCTGCTTCTGCTCGACGATCGCCCCGGTGAGCGCGGCCGGACACAGCATCCATCCGATGCGCAGCGCCGGCGCGAGGGACTTGCTCACGGTGCCCAGGGAGATCACACGGTCCGCGGCGAGCCCCTGCAAGGCGCCCACCGGCTCGCGGTCGTAACGGAATTCGGCGTCGTAGTCGTCCTCGACGATCACCGCGTCCCGGCTCCTGGCCCACTCGATCAGCGCGAGCCGGCGCTCGGGTGCCAGGGCGACACCGGTGGGCCACTGGTGCGCGGGGGTCACGACGACGGCGCGGGCGTCGGTCGCGGCGAGGGCCCGCACGTCGATGCCGAGTTCGTCGACCGGTACGGGGACCGCCGACATGCCCGCCCGGGACGCGGCCGAGGAGACCGTGGTCGGTGAACCGGGGTCCTCGTACGCCACCGTGCGGACACCCGCCCCGGCCAGGGCGCGCAGGGCAAGGCCGAGGCCCTGCGCGTAACCGGTGCAGACCACGATCCGTTCCGGATCCGCCGCGGCGGCGCGCACCCGCCGCAGATACCCGGCGAGGACCTCGCGGAGCTCCGCGCTGCCGCGCGGATCCCCGTACCCCAGCGCCGACTTCGGCATGGCGCGGGCCGCCTCGCGGGTGGCCCACAGCCAGTCCGCGAGGGGGAATCCGCTCAGGTCCGGGACGCCCCAGGCGAAGTCGGCCAGGAGGCGCGGGGGGACCGGCGGCGCCGATGCGGTCGCCGGCGGCGGCGCCGCGCCGGTGGCGACCCGGGTGGCGGAGCCGACGCGGGTCACGAGGTACCCCTCGGCCTGGAGCTGGGCGTAGCACTCCTGCACGAGACCGCGCGAGACCCCCAGCATCCGGGCGAGTTCACGGGAGGACGGCAGCCGTTCGCCCACCCGCAGCCGCCCGGTCCGGATGGCGTCCCGCAGTCGGAGTTCCAGCTGGGTCCGCAGCGGCTCGCCGCTGTCCCGGTCGACGACCAGCAGCAGCTCGGGCGAGAGACCGGACCACTCCAGAGGCATGGAATCGGATCTTACCGAGGACCCGCCCGGCCCCTAGCGTCACCCGGGTGACCAAGATGCTCAACTCTCAAGTCGGGGGCGCCGGTTCACGGCCACCCCTGGTGACGCGGCCCCTGCTGCTGCGCTTCGTCTCGATCATCGGCGCCTCGACGAGCTTCTATCTGCTCCTGTCGGTCGTCCCCCTCTACTCCGAGGTGACCGGAGGGGGCCGGGGAAACGCCGCCGGGCTCACCACGGGCGCGCTGATGCTGGCCACGGTCGGAGGCGAGCTGGCCACTCCCCGGCTCGTCGCCCGCTTCGGCTACCGCCTCGTCCTGGTGGCGGGACTCCTCCTCCTCGGCGCGCCCGCGTTCACGCTCACCGCTTCCGGCGGCGCGGTCTGGATCACGGCGGTCTGCCTCCTGCGCGGGCTGGGCTTCGCCTTCGCGGTCGTCGCGGGCGGCGCCCTGACGGCCTCGCTCATCCCGGCCGAGCGCCGTGGGGAGGGGCTGGCGCTCGTCGGCATCGTGAGCGGGGTCCCTTCGCTGGCGGCGCTCCCGCTGGGGGTGTGGCTGGTGGCGCATGTGGGGTATGGGCCGGTGTTCGCCGCCGGGGCCGTGGCCGCGCTGGCCGCCGTCGCTTCGGTCCCGGGCCTGCCGGACCGCGGTGCGGACTCGGGCCCCGACCGTGATGCGAACTCGGGTCCGAACCGCGATGCGGATTCAGGTCCGGACCGTGATGCGGACTCGAGTCCGAACCGCGATCCGGATTCGGGTCCGGACCGTGATGCGGACCAGGGTCCGGACCGTGCTTCGGAGCGACGGCGGCCGGTCGGGGTGACGGCGGGGCTCCGTACGCCCGCGCTGTCACGGCCCGTTCTCGTCTTCTCCGTCACCGCGCTCGCCGCCGGGATCCTCGTCACCTTCCTCCCCCTCGCCGTGCCGTCGGCCTCCGGGGGCGTCGTCGCCACGGCCCTGTTCGCCCAGACCGCGGCGGCGACCGGGGCCCGCTGGGTCGCCGGTCGGCACGGCGACCGGCACGGGCCGGCCGCGCTCCTCGTCCCCGGCCTCGTCGTCGCGGCCGGGGGAACGCTGCTCACCTCGCTCACCCACAGTCCGGTCGCCGTCGTCATCGGCGTGACCCTGTTCGGGGTCGGCTTCGGCGTCACCCAGAACACCACCCTGACGCTGATGTACGCGCGTGTCCCCGCCTCCGGTTACGGGACGGTCAGCGCCCTGTGGAACTTCGCCTTCGACGCGGGCATGGGCGTCGGGGCCGTCGGCTTCGGGTTCCTCGCGAACCGGACCGGCTACCCGTGGGCGTTCGCCCTCACCGCCGCCCTGATGCTCACGGCCCTCGTCCCGGCCTGGTGCGACCGCCGCACGGAGGGCCCGCGCGGGGCGTGATCACATGTGGGGCTGGCCGTAGTACCGGGCGAACTGCTCCAGATAGCCGGGCTCGCCGCCGTGCTTCGTCTCGTCGAAGTCGGGAGCCGCTTTGATCTGCTCCTTCGTCCGGTCCACGTACACCTTCTTCTCGGCCGTGTCGATCAGCTCGATCGTCCCGGCCGGGAGCAGCACCCGCCTGCCGAAGATCCAGGCCCCGACGTCGACGACCAGGTAGGACGAGCCGACGTCCTCGGAGTGTCTGTCGATCTTCCCGATGGTGCCGTCCGTGGCCTCGACCTTGTAGCCGACGAGGTCGACGCCCTGCCGGTACCCCGTGCTCGGGCGGTAGTTCCAGATGTCGAACTCACTCATGGCGGCACCCCTCTCCGCCACCATCCTCCCGTGGCCCACCGGCGCGCGCACGTCGTCACCCGCGGGGACCGGACGGGTGGGGCGGTCCCCCGTTCGGCCCCCTCGCACTTGCCGCGGCCGCCCGCGCCGCCAGGCTGAAAGGGTGAGAGCCCTCCTGTTCCTGCGAGTCCCTCCGCCCCCGCGAGTCCCTCCGTTCGCGAGAGTCGCTCCGCTCCGGCGGACCCCCGCGCTCCGGCGGATGCCCGCGCTCCGGCGGGTGCCGCTGCTCCTCGGAGCGGCGGCGGCCGTGGTCTCCCTGTCCGCCTGCGGCGCGTCGCAGGCCCGCCAGGACGGGGCGACCGAGGCGGGCCGGTTCTTCGAGGAGTCCCTCGGGTCCGGGAACTTCCGGGTGGCCTGCGAGCTACTCGCCCCCGAGAGCCGCGACCAGCTCGAAGAGGAGGAGAAGAAGCCCTGCGCACAGGCCCTGGCCTCGCAGGACCTGCCGCGCGGCGGGGGAGTGCGGAGCGTGGACGTCCACGGCAGACAGGCGCTGCTCCGCCTCCGCGGCGACACGTTGTTCCTCTCGCAGTTCGACGAGGGGTGGCGGGTCACCGCCGCCGGATGCGCGCCCGAACCGGGCGACACGCCGTACAGCTGTGTACTGAAGGGGGCATGACGTGAAGACCCTGTTCGTGGCGTGCGTGGTGACCATCGTGGGCGGCCTCGCCTACTTCACCGCGATCGGGGTGATGCAGCGGTGACGGCCGAGCGGTCCCGGGAGCACGGATTCTGGCGGTCGAACAGCCTCACCCTCTTCTTCGGGGCGGCCTTCCTGATCGTCCTGGGCGCCCAGGCGGTCTCCGGGCGCGCGGAGTTCAACGAACAGCTCGCCGTCCAGGGACTCCAGCAGATCGGCTTCGGCGACTATCTGATGTCCTCGGACTTCGCCGTCGACGTCACCGAGAACTGGCAGTCGGAGTTCCTGCAGTTCTTCCTCTACATCTTCGGCACGGTCTATCTGCTCCAGCGCGGCTCGCCGGAGTCCAAGGAGCTGCACAAGGCGGGTACGGAGAGCGAGCGGGACCAGCGCATGGGTGACCACGCGCGGCCGGACTCGCCCCGCTGGGCGAGCACGAAGGACTGGCGGCAGGCCGTTTACGCGCGTTCGCTCGGGCTCGTCATGGCCGTCTTCTTCCTGCTGTCCTGGCTGGCCCAGTCGGTCTCCGGCGCGGCCGCCTTCAACGAACTGCGGCTGCGGCAGCTCCAGGCCCCCGTCTCCTGGGGTTCCTACCTCGCCTCCGCCGACTTCTGGAACCGGTCCCTGCAGAACTGGCAGTCGGAACTCCTGGCCGTGGCGTCGATGGCCATCCTCTCCGTCTACCTCCGCCAGCGCGGTTCCCCCGAGTCCAAGCCCGTCGGCGCCTCCCACGAGGCCACCGGCGTCGAGGGCTGACGCCGGTGCCGGACCGCCCCGCTGGTTGCCGCCGCGGGGCGGTTCTACCGTGGAAGGATGGTCTCCCGTCCCGCCGGGCGATGGCCCCGGGTCGGGCGGACGCGGAGTGCGATCCGCCGCTTCCGGGCCGGACACCGGTGGGCGCCGGCCAGGGACCTCGGGCTGTGGCAGCGCTCGCTGGGGTTCGCGGCGCTCTCCTTCCTCACGCTGGTGCCGCTGCTGATCGTCGTGTCGGCGGCGGGCGCGGGCAGCGGGAAGGGGTTCGCGCAGTGGCTCGGTGACGGCATCGGGGTCTCGGACGCCGCCAGGGCGGAGATCGAGCGGCTGTTCGCGCTGCCGGGACAGGTGCGGCGGACCACGACGGCGTTCGGCCTCGCCCTGCTCACCGTCTTCGGCATCACGTTCGGCACGGCGGTGCAGAGCGGGTACGAGAAGGTCTGGGACCTCCCTCCGGCCCACTGGAGGGCCCGATGGCGGCACGTGCTGTGGCTCGCCGTGCTCATCGGGGTCCTCTACCTCTTCGCGGTCTTCCCGTTCTGGCAGGACACCCCGGTGAGCGACGCCGTCACGCTGCTGATCGGCACGCTGTTCTTCTGGTGGTCGCAGCGGCTGCTGCTCGACGGACGCGTCTCGTGGGCCGCCCTGCTGCCCGGGGCGGCGTGCACCACGCTCGGACTGCTCGGCCTGAGGGTCTTCTCCCGGCTCGTCTTCTCCCCGCTGATCGCGTCCAGCGCCGTCACGTACGGCCCGTTCGGTGCGTTCCTCGTCATCCAGACCTGGCTCGTCGCGGTGGGCGTCGTCGTGTTCGGCGGCGCGCTCACGGGCCGTCTGATCAACGAGGAGCTGCCCCGCGTGACGCACGCGCGGAAACGGCGGCGGTGACGGCCGGGCGCCGCCATCGGGGCCGTAACTCCCTTGAGTGTGCGGGTGGTTGACGAAAGGTCTGGACCAACTTACGGTCTCCTGGAGCGCGCGCCACGTCCAGGACCACCCCCCACGTCCCCAGGAGCACGCATGCCAGGCCCCCGGATCACCCGTGTCCTCGGAGCGGGGCTCGCCACCCTGCTCGCCGCCGCGGTCCTCGCGGCCCCCGCCGCCGCCGAAGACGCGAAACCCGCCCCGCCCCCCTCGCCCACGGCCGAAGACGCGAAACCCGCCCTCTCCCCGCCGTCCGCCGCCGCGGACACCTGCGCCCTCAAGCCGAAGCCCGCCGGGAAGGTGCTCCAGGGGTACTGGGAGAACTGGGACGGCTCCGCCAACGGCGTCCACCCGCCGTTCGGCTGGGCCCCCATCGACGACCCCCGTTTCGCCGCCCACGGCTACAACGTCGTCAACGCCGCGTTCCCCGTGATCCGCTCGGACGGGACCGTGCTGTGGGAGGACGGCATGGACAGCACCGTCCGCGTCGCCACCCCGGCGGAGATGTGCCGGGCCAAGGCGGCCGGGGCGACGATCCTGATGTCGATCGGGGGCGCCGCCGCCGGCATCGACCTGAGCTCCCGCGCCGTCGCCGACCGCTTCGTCGAGACCGTCGTGCCCCTCCTGAAGACGTACAACTTCGACGGGATCGACATCGACATCGAGACCGGTCTCGTGGGCAGCGGCAGCATCGGCACCCTGTCCACCTCGCAGGCCAACCTGGTGCGCATCATCGACGGGGTCCTGGCCCGCATGCCGGCGGGCTTCGGGCTGACGATGGCGCCGGAGACCGCGTACGTCACCGGCGGCAGCGTGGCCTACGGGTCGATCTGGGGCGCGTACCTGCCGATCGTCAAGAAGTACGCGGACAACGGCCGCCTGTGGTGGCTGAACATGCAGTACTACAACGGCAGCATGTACGGATGCTCCGGCGACTCCTACTCCGCCGGCACGGTCGCCGGGTTCGTCGCCCAGACCGACTGCCTGAACCGCGGGCTCGTCGTCCAGGGCACCACCGTCAAGGTCCCGTACGACAAGCAGGTCCCCGGCCTCCCGGCCCAGCCGGGCGCCGGCGGGGGATACATGACGCCGTCGGCGGTGGCCCAGGCCTGGAACCACTACGGCGGCTCGCTCAAGGGCCTGATGACCTGGTCGGCCAACTGGGACGGCTCGAAGGGCTGGACCTTCGGCGACAACGCGAAGGCGCTCCAGGGGCGCTGATCCGCGCCGACCCCTCGCCCGTTACCCGCTGGTAGGCAATGATGGCGGGAGACCATCCACACGGCCGGGGGCTGAGGCAGCGGTGACGACTTTCGACCAGAAGACCTTCGACGGACCGACCAGGGTGCACGCCTTCCGGGACGACGCCCTGGGAGAGCACGACGCCGTCGGGCTCGCCGAGGCGATCCGGCGCGGCGAGGTCGGCGCCGCCGAGGCCGCCCGGGACGCGGCCGAGCGGGTGCGGGCCGTCGAGGAACGGCTCCACGCCGTCCAGACGCACGTCGACGCCCCCGCACCCGGTGCCGCGACCGGCGGCGCCTTCGCGGGCGTCCCGACCTTCGTCAAGGACAACACCGACCACCAGGGGCTGCCCACCGGCCACGGCAGCGCGGCCTTCACCCCGGGCCCGGCGCGACGGCACGCGCCCTTCGCCCGGCAGTTCCTCAGCACCGGCGTCACGGTGCTCGGCAAGACCCGGCTGCCCGAGTTCGGCTTCAGCCCCACCACGGAGTACGAGGCCGCCGAGCCCGTCCGCAACCCGTGGAACACCGGCCACTCCGCGGGCGGCTCCTCGGGCGGCAGCGCGGCCCTCGTCGCCGCCGGAGCGGTGCCGATCGCCCACGCCAACGACGGCGGCGGCTCCATCCGGATCCCCGCCGCCGCCTGCGGGCTCGTCGGCCTCAAGCCCACCCGGGGCAGGGTCGTGCCCAACGACCAGAGCCGCCGACTGCCCCTGGACCTCGTCGTCGACGGCGTCGTGAGCCGTTCCGTACGGGACAGCGCCGCGTTCCTCGCCGCCGCCGAGACGTACTGGCGCAACCCGAAGCTGCCGCCCCTCGGCCTGGTCGAAGGCCCCTCCGGGCGACGGCTGCGCATCGGATTCCTGCTGGACTCGCCGAACGGCGTCACCTCCGACACCGTCACCCGGGAGGCCGTCACGGAGACGGCGACGAGGCTCGAACGGCTCGGCCACAGCGTGGAACCCGTCGAGATGGCCATCGACCCGCGCTTCACCGAGGACTTCCTCACCTACTGGGGGATGCTGTCGTTCCTCCTCGGCGCCACCGGCCGGAGCCTCGGCGCGGACTTCGACCGGCACCGCATGGACGGTCTCAGCCGCGGCCTGCGCGCCACCTACGTGGAGAACTGGCGGCACACCCCGGGCGTGCTGCGGAGGCTGAAGCGCGCGAAGGTGGCGTACGCGGCGGCGTTCCGCGGACTCGACCTCCTCCTCACCCCCGTCCTCGCCCACCCCGCACCGCCGATCGGCCGTCTCGCACCGACCGTCCCGTACCCGGAGCTCGTCGAGCGGATCCTCGCGTACGTCGCGTTCACCCCGGTCGACAACGTCGTCGGCACCCCGTCGATCTCACTGCCCAGCACCCGGACGACGGACGGGGGACTGCCCGTCGGCGTCATGTTCTCCGGCCGCCCCGGCAGCGAACGGACCCTGCTCGACGTGGCGTTCACCCTGGAGGCGGACCGGCCGTTCCGCCGGATCCAGGACACCGCCCCCTAGCGTCCTGGCGGGCGACCCGTTCGGCGAGGCGCGCCATGGCACGCTCCAGCTCCCGGCGCGCCCCGAACGGGACCAGCGCGGCGCGCCCCGGGACGCGGACGCCGCCGGTGAGCGCCACCCGGGTCCGGCCGCCCTCGTCCACCGCCGCCATCCCGATGACCAGGAACCGGCTCTGCAACCAGCACCAGCCCGGCCGCAGCACGCCGTGGAAACGGGCCCGCAGGCCGTGACGGCTGCGGGCGAGGGCCTCCACCCGGTCGCCGTCCCTGCGCAGCACCCGCACCGAGCGCATGTCGGGCTGGAACTCCCCGAAGCCGCCCTCCAGATCACCCATGACGCCCCACACCACGTCGAGCGGCGCGGGCAGCACCCGCTCCACGATCCGCGCGCCCCGGACGCCGGCGCCCATGACCCGCAGCCGCCGGACGTCGTCGATCATCGCCTCATCGCCGTTCACGCGGACCACGCCTTTCGGAAGCTCTGCCGTGCCCGGTGCAACCGGGACTTCGCCGTGCCGGCCGGCACCCCGAGGAGCGCCGCCGCGGCCTCCTCGTCCATCCCCTCGACGTCCCGCAGCACGAGCACCGCCCGGTGCGCGGGCGACAGCCGGGCCAGGACGTCGTCGATGTCGGCGGCCAGCTGCGGATCGCCCCGCTCCGGCACGTCCGGGAGCTCCGCGGGCCGCGCCCGCGCCGCCCGCCTGGCGACCCGTACCGCCTCCCGTACGGAGATCGCCCGCACCCAGCCGTACAGCGCCTCGGGTTCCCGCAGCGACCGCAGCGAGGTGAAGACGGCGACCAGGGCCTCCTGGGTGGCGTCCGGTCCGTCGTCCAGGGCGATGGGCCGGCAGATCCGGGCGATGTACGGGGTGAGGTGGTCGAGCAGGTCGTGCAGGGCCAGGGTGTCGCCGCGCCGGGCGGCCCGGACGAGCGCGACGCCCCGGTCGACGGGACCGACGGCCTCAGCGGGCGGCACGCAGGGCCGTCCAGCCGAAGACCAGGCTCAGCGGCGTGTACAGCAGCGCGTTCAGCCAGGGGAAGGCCGCCCCGGAGCCGTCCCGGCCGACGACGATCCACACCAGACCGGCCGCCCCGCGCAGCAGCATCCCGCAGGCCACGGCGTACGTGACGAGGCGCGGGACCCGGCGGCCGCGCACCCCGCGCGCGTGCGCGGCCACGGCGATCGCGGCACACCCTTCGAGGACGGCCAGCGGCAGCACCACCGCCGGCCCGAAGGACACGACGCTGCCGAGGACGGCGAGCGAGAGCCCCCGCTCGTCGGCGGCCGGCCAGGTCAGACCGGTCGCCCAGTAGACGTGCGCCAGCGCGAGGACGGCGAGCAGCACGGCGACGGCACGCCCGCCGGCTGCCGCACGAGGCCGCTGGATGTCGATGACCGCCATGGGGTCCCCTCCGTATCGGAATGGTGAACGAGCCCGGATCCGGCGCCACGGGACGCCGACACCTGAAGGAGGACCCGAACCGGGCGGGGGTTCCCTGTGATCCGGCTCACGTACGACCGGCCGCTTCCCCGGTGTCGACCGCCCCCGGGCCCGCTCCGGCGGGCTCCGCGTACTACCGGCCGGGGACGTCGCCCGGTCCGTCGCCCGTGCCGGTCAGACCGGCGCGGGCCCGGTCGTACTGCTGGGGGTGGTCCCCGGCGCCGGGGAGGGAGAGGGCGGTGCGGAACTCCCGGTGTGCCTCCGCGCGGCGGCCCGCGGCCGCGTAGGTGCTGCCGAGGCGGATGCGGATCTCCATCTCCAGCCAGGTGCTGGTGTGTTCGGTGAGCGTGGACAGGGCCTCGTGGTGGGTGTCGACGGCCGCGCGCAGCCGGCCCTGTCCGTGCTCGGCGGCAGCGAGCTGCGACAGTGCCGCCGCGCGCAGCGTCATGTCCCCCGCCTCCTCCGCGAGTTCGGCCGCCCGCCGCAGCAGGGCGGCACTCTGCGCAGGGCGGCCGAGCGCGAGGTGGGCGTCGGCGACGAAGCACAGCGACTGGGCGATCGTCCTGGGCCGGCCGTTCTTCTCGGCGAGGGCGAGGGCCGCGCCGTAGTGGTCGAGGGCCTCCTCGTGCCGTCCCCGCAGGGCGTGGATCGCGCCGAGGTTGCAGGTCGAGACCCCGGTCAGCCAGTCGTCGCCGAGACCGGCGGCCAGCTCCAGGGCCCGGCTCAGGAGGTCGACGGCCTCCTCGACCCGGCCCAGCGGCCACAGCGCGACCCCCGTCCCGGCGATCGCCCGGGCCTCGTTCCGCGGATCGCCCTGACCGCGGGCGTGCCGCAGGGCCTCCGTGAACCACGTGTGCGCCTGCCGGAACCGCCCCCGGTGGATGTCGACGACCCCCATGCAGTTCCGCAGCGCGGAGCGGAGCCGCCGGTCGTCGGCCAGGTCCGCGCACGGCAGCGCGAGTTCCAACGAGGCACGGGCCTCATGGGGGTGGCCCTGGCGGAGCTGGTGGTCGACCAGGGCCTCCGCGAGCAGACAGGCATGGTCGTACGCGCCCGAGGCGGCCGCCGAGGCCACCACGTCGAGCAGTTCTCCACCGGTCGCGTCCAGCCACTCCGAGGCCTCCCGCTGGCCGCCGAAAGGAGAAACGGCCGCGTCGGGGGCGGTCGGGAAGGTCTCGGGACCCCAGTCGCCCGCCAGCCGGCCGGCCGCCGTGTAGAGCCCCAGGACGGCCGCGCGGTCCGCGGCCGCCTCCTCGGGCGCCGCGGCGGCGAGCTGCCGCGCATGGGCCCGGACGAGATCGTGCAGCCGGTAGCGGCCGGGATGCGGCTCCTGGACCAGGCTCGCGTCGACCAGGTCCTCCAGGATCCCCTCGGCGTGCGCACGGGGACGGCCCAGCACGGCGGCCAGGCCGAGACCGTCGAAACGGACGGTCGGTACCGCCCCCAACGCCCGGAACGCCCGCCGCAGTTCGGGCTCCAGCCGGTCGTACGAGAGCCGGAAGGCGGCCTCCACACTGCGGTCCTCCGCCCGCAGCTCGCCGAGACCGCGCACGTCGTCGGACATCCGCCCGGCCAGGAACGCCAGGGTCCACGACGGGCGGTTCTGCAGCCGGGCGCTCGCGATCCGCAGCGCCAGCGGCAGGCCGGCGCAGCGCCGGGCGAGCTCCAGGGCGGCCCCGGGCTCGCGGTCCGCCCGCGACTCCCCGAGGAGCGTGCGCAGCAGGCCGACCGCGTCACCGGTGCCCAGCGGCTCCACGGTGAGCCGCACATCGGCGTCGAGGCCGGGCAGGCGCTGCCGCCCCGCCACGAGGACGCGGCTTCCCGGTCCCGCGGGCAGCAGCGGACGGACCTGCTCGGCGCTCCGGGCACCGTCCACGACGAGCAGCAGCCGCAGCCCGCTGGTGGCCGCGCGCCAGGCCGTGACCAGGTCCGCCAGGTCGTCCCCGGCATCCGTGTCGCCCGCGTCCGAGGGAAGTTCCCCGCCTCCGCCCCGTACCGTACGGAGCAGCCGGCGCAGAGCCCGGTGCGGTCCGGCGCCGTACGCCTCCAGGTCCACGAACAGGCAGCCGTCGGGGTGCTCGCCGGCCAGCGCCCACGCGGCCCGCACGACCAGAGCCGTCTTGCCGACGCCCGCCGTCCCGTCCACGGTCATCACGGACACCGCTCCCGGGTGCGCGGCGGCGGTGAGGACCGCGAGCTCCGCCTCGCGCCCCACCAGGCAGGCGGTGTCCCCGGGAAGCTCGTTGCGCCGGGGACGGGGGAGCCCGCCCCCGGACCGAGCGGATGTGCCGACGCTCCCGGCCGCGCCAGGGCGGGCCGGTTCTTCGGTGTCTCCGGTCGTGCAGGGGCGGGCCGCCTCGCAGGCGTTCCCGGCCGCGCCGGGGCGGATCGGTCTTCCGGTGTCTCCGTCCTCGCCGGGGCGGATCGGTCCTCCGGTGTCTCCGGCCGCGCCGGGGCGGCCCGGTCCTCCGGTGTCCCCGTCCTCCCCCTTCCCGCCACGCCCCTCGTGCTCCGGCGGCGCGTCCCCCACGCCAGGTGCGGCCGGCTCCCGGGGGCCCGGTACCCGGCCGAGGAGCAGGGCGTCGTCGCGGCGCAGCACGGCCTGGTGGACGCGGCGCAGCTCCTCGCCCGGCTCCACGCCCAGCTCGTCGAGGAGGCGGGCGCGGGTCTCCCCGTAGACGGCCAGCGCCTCGGCCTGGCGGCCGCTGCCGTACAGCGCGCGCATCCGGAGGGCGGCGAGGGGTTCGTCGTGCGGGAGGGCCGACGGCGCCGCCATGAGGCCGTCCAGGGCCTCCGCGTGACGCCCCAGCAGGACGAGGCACTCCGCGTGCTCCTGGTGCAGGGCCCGGCGCAGCCGGGCGAGCCGCTGCCGCTCGGTGTCGGCGAGCGGCCCCGGCAGGCCGGGCAGCGGCTCGCCGCGGAGCAGTGCGAGCGCCCGGCCGCCCGCGTCGAGGGCGGCGGCGAGGGCGCCCGAGGCCTTCGCCCGCCGGGCGAGGGCCGCCTGCTCGGCGAGCTCGGCGAGATCGGTGCGGGCCCCGCCGGGCTCGAAGCGGTAGCCGCCGCGCCCGCCGCCGATCACCGACCGGTCCGGCCCGGAGTCCGGCGGGTCCAGTGCCCTGCGGAGCGCGTACACGTAGCTGGGCAGGACACGGTGGCCCGTGCCCGGCGGTTCGGTGCCCCACACGTCGTCGAGGAGCTGCCGGTATGTCACGAAGCCCGGGGCGCGCAGGACCAGGGCGGCGAGCACCGCCTGCCGGCGGACCGGACCGAGGGCGACCGGGACGTCGCCGCGCAGGGCCCGGACGGGGCCGAGCAGGTCGATCCGCAAGGGCCCGCTCGCCCCGGCCGGGCCCGTGCCCCGGCCCGCCGGCTCCACACTCACGTCCTCGCCCCCACGTCCCCCGTACGCGCGGTGCCCGCACCGCTTCCCCAGACCTTCGCTTCAGCAGCATTTCATCGGCCTTCCACCGCGCCGCGCCAGGGTGGCCCCGTCGGGTCGGCTGCCGCCGTGGGGGCGGCAGCCGGCCCACGTCGTCGAGAGCAGGGAGACACCGTCATGTCACAGGCCGGCAGCAGGCCCGGCGCGCGCCCCACCCGCCGCGCGGCCCGATGGGAGCGCTACCGGGTGACCCACCCGTTCTCCGCACGGGACCAGGCGGGGCTGTGGGGCGCGATCGTGGGCGTCGTCGGGCTCGCCGTCCTGCTCGGATGGGCGCTCGACATGAAGGGCGGTGTCGTCATCGTGGCGGCGGTCCCCTTCATCGTCTCCTGGTACGAGAACCGGCGAACGGCGTTCCAGTTCGACGCGGCCGGCGTCCGGTTCGGCACCGTCCCGCTGCCCTGGAGCGACGTCACCCAGCTGGTCGTGGCCACACCGGAGGGCGGCGCGCACGCCCTGATCGGCGCGCGGCTGCGCCCCGGCGTCTCCCTCCCGGCGGGCGGCCCCGTCCCCGCCCACGACCCGGACATGCCCGCGCCGATCCATGTCGCCGTCCCCCGCGCCAAGTTCGACCTGCGGAAGATGGTGGGCAAGGCGCGCACGTACGCACCGGCCCACCTCCGGATCGTCGTCGTCGACCCGTCCGGCGAACACGTCGCGGTGTAGTCCCGCCCGCCTCGGCAGGGGGCCGGTGCTCTTCACGGTCCTCGTCGTGCTGCTCCTGGTGACGGGCGCGTACGCGAGCGGCGACGACAGGCAGCACCGGGCCCGCATGCTGTCCTTCGCCCCGGCGGCACCGTGAACGGCTCGGCCGCCCGCGGTTCGGGTGATCCCGCACGGGGCCGCTCCCACCTCAACTATGTTGGTGACGTGGACCAGTTGATCACCGAAGACCCGACGCGCATCGGCCCCTACCGTCTCATCGCCCGGCTCGGTGCGGGCGGGATGGGACTGGTGTACCTCGGCCGGTCCGAAGCGGGGCGGACGGTCGCCGTGAAGGTGGTGCAGGCCGAGCACGCCCAGCACCCCGAGTTCCGGCGGCGCTTCGCGCGCGAGGTGGAGGCCGCCCGGCGGGTCGGGGGCGAATGGACCGCGGCCGTGCTCGACGCCGACACCGACGCGCCGGTGCCGTGGGTCGCGACCCAGTACATCCCCGGCCCCGACCTGACCACCGTGGTGGCGAAGGACTTCGGCCCGCTGCCCGAGCACTCGGTCCGCACCCTCGCCAACCGGCTCGCCGTGGCGCTGCGGTCCGTGCACGCGGCGGGGCTGATCCACCGCGACCTGAAGCCGTCCAACGTGCTGGTGACCGTGGACGGGCCGCGCGTGATCGACTTCGGCATCGCACGGGCCATGGACGGTCTCGGCGGGGACAGCCTGCACACCCGCACGGGCATGCTGATCGGCTCGCCGGGCTTCATGTCGCCCGAGCAGGTGCGCGGACGCGAACTCACCCCGGCCAGCGACGTGTTCTGCCTGGGAGCCGTCCTGGTGTACGCCGCCACCGGCCGGCTCCTCTTCGGCGCCACCGACACCGGCCTCAGCGCCCACCTGTTCCGGATCGCGGAGGACGAGCCGGACCTGACGGGCGTGCCGGACTCGCTGCTCGATCTCGTACGGGCGTGCCTGCACAAGGATCCGGCTCGGCGGCCGACACCCGCCGACGTGGCGGCGCGCACGGCGACGGACCGGGACGAGGAGTGGCTGCCCGGTGCCGTCCTCGCCCAACTGGGCCGGCACGCGGCCAAGTTGCTGGACTTCGCGCCCGAGACGCGGGTGACTCCGCAGGACCCGCGGATCCCCGCCCAGCCCTCCGCCGACTCCCGGCCGCTCCCTCCGCGCCCCGCGTACTCGCCTCCTCCGCACCCCGCGCACTCTCCGACGGCGCCGACGGGCCACGGCCCGGTGCCGCCGCCCGAGGACGGTGATCCGCAGCGGTTCGCTGCCCATGCGACGAGTCTAGGACGGA
>NZ_JBEXSZ010000017.1:0-84137 GCF_040613865.1 Streptomyces sp. NPDC006197
TCCTGCTCGCCGTCACGGGGACCTACCTGCTGCTCACCGCCCGCGGCCCCCGGGAGAGGAAGGCCGCCGGTGGCCGCTGACAAGAAGCCCCAGGGTCCGTCGGGGCCGTGACCGGTGCCGGTGCCGGTGCCGTCCGGGTACGGCTCGCCGTCGAACCCGTCGAACCCGTCGAACCCGTCGGCTTCTTCGCCCTCGTCGCCCTCGTCGCCCTCCTCGTACACCTCCACCTCGTACGCCCCGGAGCCGTACCCGTCGGACGCGTGCCCTTCGGAGCCGTACCCGTCGGAGTCGTACCCGTCCGTCTCGTGCGCCTCGGAGCCGTACCCTTCGGAGCCGTACCCGTCCGTCTCGTACGCCTCGGAGCCGTACCCTTCGGAGCCGTACCCGTCCGTCTCGTACGCCTCGGAGCCGTGCCCCTCCGTCCCGTACCCCTCGGAGTCGTACTCCTCCGCCCCGTACTCCTCAGGCGCGTACTCCTCAAGCGCGTACGGATCGGCGGTGTACGAATCGGCCGCGTAAGCGCCCTGTCCCGGCACCGTCGGCTCGTGTTCCTCGTGCTCGGGTGCCGGGGGCGGCGGTGCGAACTCGTCCGGTGGTTCCGGGGCCGTCGCGTAGCCGCAGAGGGCCTCCTCCGCGGCGCCCACCGCGAGGCCGCTGAGGACCACGCGGCCGTCGTCGCAGACGAGCACGGTGCGGGCGGTGATGTTCCGGTGCACCCAGCCGTGGGCGTGGAGGGCGCGCAGGGCGGTGAGGACGTCGGCGCCTATCTCGGCCGCGCGGTACGGGTTGAGGGGCCGCTCGGCGAGCAGCGCGGCCAGCGGCCTGGCCGCCACGCGCTCGCTCACTATCCACAGCGAGCCGGCCTCCGCGAAGACGTCGAAGACCTGGTCGAGTAACGGGTGGTCGGGGATCTGCGCGGCGGCCTGGGCGGCCTCGATGGCCCGGCGCACGACGGGTTCGGCCGGTCGGCGGGTGGCCCCGCCCGCGCCGCCGTGGGGACCGGCGGGGCCGCCCTGTCCGTCGAGCACCTCGGCGTCGACGAACTCCGGCAGCGGCACCTGGCGGACCAGGACCTCCTGCCCGCTGTACGTGTCGAAGGCGCGCGTCTCCACCGGGTCGTACGCGTCGGCGTCCGCCGGTGGCAGCGGCAGGCGGTAGCGGTCGGCGAGCACCCTTCCCGCGTAGTCGTCCACGACGCCTCCCCACGCGCGCACGATGTCCCCCGTGGACCCGCGGATCCCTCGGGATCACACGAGTCCGTCAGTTCCGGTCCGGCACCGCGCAGTTGTCGGCTCTGTTCGGCTGATTTCGGTCCGCGAACCTCACGATACGTGGCACCGGTCAGTCCTTGGGGCTGAACGTGGCGAACGCCGTCTCCCGCAGCGTCTTGCACTCCGCGCCGTTCCACTCGCCCGCCGCGCAGCTGATCATGATGGAGTAGCCGTGCGTGGCGTCCACCTTGAAGCCGCGGTTGAGCACGTGGACGCGGATGCCCTTCTGCGTGCGCTCGAACTCCCAGTCGGCGACGGTCGGGTAGCCCTTGTACGAGACGGGCCTGATGCCGAGGTGCTTGTAGTCCTGGCTGGTGGCGGCCACGCCGTACCTGGCCAGCTCCCAGGCGCTCGCCGCGTTGTCCTTCGGGCTGTCGTTGTAGTCGACCTGGACGCGCGGGAAGCCGCCGCTCTCGTTGTATATCCCGCCGAGGGCGTATCCCGGGATCGAGTGGAACGTGAAGGACGCCGGCATCGCCATCGAGAAGTGGAGCTGGTCGTTGGTGACGAGGGTGTAGCCGGCGGGCAGCTGCTTGCCCGCGTCGCCGCCGGGCTTCCCCGAGGGCGTCGTGCCGTTCTGGCCGTCCGTGGACCCCGTCGTGCCGTTCGTGCCCGTCGAGCCCGTGCTGCCGTTGGTTCCGGGCTGGACACCGCCCTGCTGGCCGGGGCCGCCCGAGGACTGGCCCTGGGCTCCGCCGGAACCGCCGGAACCGTCGGCGCCGCCGGAACCGTCGCCACCGGCCGTGGCGCCGGCCGAGGCCGTGGTGCCCCCGTCGCCCTTGCCCTGGTCGCCCTCGTCGCCCCCGCCGAGGGAGACCGCGAGGATCGTGCCGAGCACGGCGAGGACGGCGACCGCGGCGATGATCACCAGGGTGCGGCGCGGTACGACGTCGGTCAGCGGCGCGCGGGCGGGAGCGGGCTTGCCGCCGCCCCGCAGCGGCTCGGTCGCGAGCCTCGGGGCCGGCGTCGGCTCGGCCTTCACGGAGGCCGCCGCGTTCCGCACGGACTTCAGCGCGCCCCGCATCCGCTCCGCGGCCGCGTCGGGACCCTTCTCGGCCACCGGAGCCTGCTCGGGGCGCGGCGGCAGCGGTACGACGGTGGTGACCTCGGGCGAGGCCACGGGCGCCGGCTCGGGCGCGTCGAGGACGGCCCGCAGCAGGACCCGGGCACGGGCGTCGTCGAGCCGCTGCGCCGGGTCCTTGGCCAGCAGGCCGTAGATGACCTGCTCCAGCTCGGGGCCGGCGTTCTTCGGCGGGTCGACCGGCTCGGTCATCACGGCCGTGAGGGTGGCGATGGCGGAGCCCTTGTCGTACGGCGGGCTGCCCTCGACCGCCGCGTAGATGAGGCCGCCCAGCGACCACATGTCGGCGGCCGGGCCGGGCTTGTGGCCGCGGGCGCGCTCCGGGGAGATGTACGAGGGGGCGCCGACGAGCATGCCGGTGGAGGTGATCGAGGGGTCGCCCTCCACCTGGGCGATGCCGAAGTCGGTGAGGACGACCCGGCCGTCCTCGGCGATCAGGACGTTGGACGGCTTCACGTCGCGGTGCAGGATGCCCTCGCGGTGCGCCGAACGCAGCACGTCGAGGATGGCGAGGCCGACCTCGGCGGCACGCCGGGGCGTGAGCGTGCCGTCCTCGCGGATGGCGTCCGCGAGCGACTTGCCCTCGATGAGCTCCATGACGATCCACGGACGGTCGTCCTCGTCGACGACGTCGTACACGGTCACGGCGCCGTTGTTGCGGATCCGGGCGATGGCCTTCGCCTCGCGCAGGGTCCGGGTGATGAGGCGTCGCTTCTCGTCCTCGTCGATGCTCGTGGGGAAGCGGAGTTCCTTGACGGCGACGGTGCGGCCGAGGGTCTCGTCGACGGCGCGCCACACGGTGCCCATGCCGCCGCGCCCGAGGACCGCGCCGAGTCGGTAGCGGCCCGCGAGCAGCCGCCCCTCGCCGACCGGCGCCTTGCGGAACTTGTCGCCGCCGCGCGTGGTGGCCGGACCGGTCCGGCGGTCGCTCTCGCCGTCGCCGTCACCGGCCCCGAAACCGGCGCTCCCGGTCGAGGGCTCGGTGCCGCGCAGCCGCCCGCCCACGACGGCGTCGCCACCACCGGCCCCGGAACCCGTCGCACTCGGACCCGTCGCACCCGAAGTCGTCGAGCTCGAAGCCGCCGCACCCGAACCCGTCGCCCGTGCGGGCGGCGCGTCCTGAGGCTCCTTCACGTCCGCCCCGGCCTCCCGGGCCGCCGGAACCGCCGCGTCCGACGCGGACTTCACGGACTCCGCAGACTTCATGGACTTCACGGACTCCGCAGGCTTCGCGGGCGCCGCGGACTTCGCGAACTCCACGGACTTCTCGGACTTCCCGGACTCCGGAACCTCGGCGTCCCGCGCGGACCTCGCAGCCGCCGGGGACTTCCCGGACTCGGCGGATCCCGCCGGTCCCACGGCCTCCGCGGGCTTCGCGTCCTCGACGTCCCGCCCCGGCCCCCGCCCGCCTTCCGGGTCCTGCGCACCCCGGCTGACCTGCGCGTCTTCCATGTCTCGCTCCGACTCACGCGCGGCCGGAACCGCTCCTCGGTCGCCGTCGGTCGCGGCCCCCGCGGCGGCGTCCCGCCTGGGGTCCCTCGCCTTGTCCCGCGACTGCTCCGCCTCCGACATGCGTCCCCTCTGCGATCCCTGATCTTCGCCGCGTCTGCCGCTTCCCGCGCGATGCGGTAACCCGCCCTGGAAGAGAGGCCATTGTCTCTCACCTCGGGGCGGGTGGCGCCCCCGGGTCCGCACTCCGGAATACGACGCCTCCGCGTGCCCCGAGGTTCCCACCGGACGCGGACCCCCCGGACGTCCTGTCAGATGGGCACGATGTCCGGCGCCCCGAGCCGTGCGGCGTCCGCGGTCAGGTCGTCGGGCTGCCGCTGCGACTCCCGCTCCGCCTCCACCCGCTTCTCGTAGTGCTCGACCTCCTTCTCGATCTGGCGCTCGTCCCAGCCGAGGACCGGAGCCATCAGTTCCGCGCACTCGCGGGCGCTGAGCGTGCCCCGGTCGAAGGTCTCGATGGAGATCCTGGTCCGCCGGGTGAGGACGTCGTCGAGGTGGCGCGCGCCCTCGTGCGAGGCGGCGTAGACGATCTCGGCGCGCAGGTAGTCCTCGGCCGCCGCGAGCGGTTCGCCGAGGCTCGGGTCGGCCTCGACGAGGTCGAGGATCTCCTCCGTCAGGGAGCCGTAGCGGTTGAGGAGATGCTCGATCCTGACGACGTGCAGCCCGGTCCTCGCGGCGATTCTCGCCCGCGCGTTCCACAGGGCGCGGTAGCCCTCGGCGCCGAGGAGCGGGGTGTCCTCGGTGACGCAGGGGGCGACCCTTCCCCAGGCACTTCGTGCAGGGGACGCCCCGGGACCGAGGCCGTGCACCGCCTCGTCGACGGCGTCCTTCGCCATCACGCGGTACGTCGTGTACTTGCCGCCCGCGACGACCACGAGGCCGGGGACCGGGTGGGCGACGGTGTGCTCGCGGGAGAGCTTGCTGGTGGCGTCGGACTCGCCGGCGAGGAGGGGGCGCAGGCCGGCGTAGACGCCCTGGACGTCGTCCCGGGTGAGCGGGGTGGCGAGCACGGTGTTCACATGCTCCAGGAGGTAGTCGATGTCGGCGCTGGAGGCGGCGGGGTGCGCCTTGTCGAGGTCCCAGTCGGTGTCGGTGGTGCCGACGATCCAGTGGCGCCCCCAGGGGATGACGAAGAGCACGGACTTCTCGGTGCGCAGGATCAGTCCGGTGGTCGAGTGGATGCGGTCCTTGGGCACGACGAGGTGGATGCCCTTGGAGGCGCGGACGTGGAACTGGCCGCGCTCCCCGATGAGGGCCTGGGTGTCGTCCGTCCACACGCCGGTGGCGTTGACGATCTGCTTGGCCCGGATCTCGTACGCGATCCCGGCCTCCACGTCCTGGACGCGCGCGCCGACGACCCGCTCGCCCTCGCGGAGGAAGCCGGTGACGCGGGCTCGGCTGGCGGCCCTGGCGCCGTAGGAGGCGGCGGTGCGCACGAGGGTGGTGACGAAGCGGGCGTCGTCCATCTGGGCGTCGTAGTACTGCAGGGCGCCGACCAGGGCGTCCTTCTTCAGGCAGGGCGCGACGCGCAGGGCGCCGCGGCGGGAGAGGTGCCGGTGGGCGGGGAGTCCGCGGCCGTGGCCGGAGGAGAGCGACATCGCGTCGTACAGCGCGACTCCCGAGCCGGCGTAGAACCGCTCCCAGCCCTTGTGCCGGAGCGGGTAGAGGAAGGGGACCGGCTTCACCAGGTGGGGCGCGAGCCGCTCCAGGAGCAGTCCGCGCTCCTTGAGCGCCTCCCGCACGAGGGCGAAGTCCAGCATCTCCAGGTAGCGCAGGCCGCCGTGGATGAGCTTGCTGGACCTGCTGGAGGTGCCGGAGGCCCAGTCGCGGGCCTCCACGATGCCGGTGGAGAGCCCTCTGGTGACGGCGTCGAGGGCGGTCCCGGCGCCGACCACTCCGGCCCCGACGACCAGCACGTCCAGCTCTCGCTCGGCCATGGCCGCGAGCGCCTCGGCGCGCTCGGCGGGTCCCAGTGTCGCTGTCCTCACGCTGCTGCCTCCCGTCGTCCCCCGTCCGTCCCGCACGGGCTCCGTGCGCCGCCGCCCCTCTTCGCGGGCGGGACACGCACAAGCCGCGAACCGGGCCCGTGTGGTCCGGCTCACAGCTCGATTCTGGCCCGCTCCCGCGACTTCAGCCACCGCCTCGCCGCCGAGCTGTGGATAACACTCGGCGATCTTCGGCCTCACAATGCCGCGTATCGGTCATATTTACGCCTAGTCTGACATTGCGCTCGACCCGTTCTGTCCACCGGGCTTGCGCGTCGCGTCCCCTCCGGCTACTGGGAAGGACGGCCCACCCCCATGCCCGCTGACCTCGCCGTCATCGGCCTCGGCCACCACGGACTCCCCCTGGCCCAGGCCGCCACCGCCGCAGGCATCGACACCATCGGCTACGACACCGACCCCCGCCCCGCCGCCGAACTCGCCGCCGGCCGCTCCCCGGTCGACGGTTCCCTCACCGCCCCCGAGATCCGCCGGATGCTCTCGGGGAGCTTCCGGCCGACCACCGACCCCGCCGAGCTCGGCCGGGTCCGCACCGCCGTCCTCTGCGCCCCGACCCCCCTCGGCCCCGACCGGACGCTCGACCTCGCCGCCGTCACCGACGCCGCCCGCGCGCTCGCCGCCCGGCTGCGCCCGCACACCACCGTCCTCCTGGAGTCCCCGGTCCCCCCGGGCACCACCGAGGGCCTCCTCCGCGAGACCCTGGAGGCGGGCTCCGGCCTGCGCGCCGGACGCGACTTCCACCTCGCGTACTCGCCCGGTCGCCTCGACCCCGGCAGCCGCACCCACGGCTACGCCGGCACCCCCAAGGTCATCGGCGGCCTCACCCCGGCCTGCACCGAGTCCGCGGCGGCCTTCTACGGCCGGCTCACCGACAAGGTGGTACGCGCGCGTGGCCCCCGCGAGGCGGAGACGGTCAAGCTCCTGGAGACCAACTTCCGGCACGTCAACATCGCCCTCGTCAACGAGATGGCGGTCCTCTGCCACGAACTCGGCGTCGACCTGTGGGACGTCATCCGCTGCGCCGAGACCAAACCCTTCGGCTTCCAGGCCTTCCGCCCCGGCCCCGGCGTCGGCGGCCACGGCGTCCCCGTCGACACGGTCGGCGCCCACCGCCCGCTCCGCCTCGTCGAACTCGCCGGCCAGGTCAACGAGCGCATGCCGCAGTACGTCGTCCAGCGCGCCGCCACCCTCCTCAACGAGCACGGCAAGTCGGCCCGCGGTGCCCGGATCCTGCTCCTCGGCATCACGTACAAGCCCGACCTCCCCGACCGGCAGGGCTCCCCCGCCGACGAGATCGCCCGCCGCCTCATGGACCTGGGCGCCGCCGTCAGCTACCACGACCCCCACGTCCCCGACTGGCGCGTCCGCGACCTGCCCGTCCCCCGCGCGGACTCCCTCTACGAGGCCGCCGCCCACGCGGACCTGACGGTCCTCCTCCAGCACCACCGCACGTACGACCTGCAGGGCCTCTCGGTGAAGGCGCAGCTCCTCCTCGACACCCGCGGCGCCACCCCCGCCGGAGCGGCCCACCGGCTCTGAGGACGCCGAAAGGCCCCGCACCGAGACCGGTGCGGGGCCCAGGGGCGAAGACGTCAGCGCTTGTGCTGGGCGTCCGCGACCGTGACCTCGACGCGCTGGAACTCCTTGAGCTCGCTGTAGCCCGTGGTGGCCATCGCGCGGCGCAGGGCGCCGAAGAAGTTCATCGAGCCGTCCGGGGTGTGCGACGGGCCCGCGAGGATCTCCTCGGTGGTGCCGACGATGCCCAGGTCGACCAGCTTGCCGCGCGGCACGTCCTCGTGGACGGCCTCCATGCCCCAGTGGTGGCCCTTGCCGGGCGCGTCCGTGGCACGGGCCAGCGGGGAGCCGATCATCACGGCGTCGGCGCCGCAGGCGATCGCCTTCGGCAGGTCGCCGGACCAGCCCACGCCGCCGTCGGCGATGACGTGCACGTACCGGCCGCCGGACTCGTCCATGTAGTCGCGGCGGGCCGCGGCCACGTCGGCGACCGCGGTCGCCATCGGGACCTGGATGCCGAGGACGTTGCGGGTGGTGTGCGCGGCGCCGCCGCCGAAGCCGACCAGGACGCCGGCCGCGCCGGTGCGCATCAGGTGCAGGGCCGCGGTGTACGTGGCGCAGCCGCCGACGATGACCGGGACGTCCAGCTCGTAGATGAACTGCTTCAGGTTCAGCGGCTCGGCCGCGCCCGAGACGTGCTCGGCGGAGACCGTCGTGCCGCGGATGACGAAGATGTCCACGCCGGCGTCGACGACGGCCTTGGAGAACTGCGCGGTGCGCTGCGGGGAGAGCGCGGCGGCGGTGACGACACCGGAGTCGCGCACCTCCTTGATGCGCTGCCCGATCAGCTCTTCCTTGATCGGCGCGGCGTAGATCTCCTGCAGGCGGCGGGTCGCGGCCGCCTCGTCCAGCCCGGCGATCTCGTCGAGGAGCGGCTGCGGGTCCTCGTACCGGGTCCAGAGGCCCTCCAGGTTCAGCACGCCCAGGCCGCCCATCTCGCCGATGCGGATGGCGGTCTGCGGCGAGACGACCGAGTCCATCGGGGCGGCCAGGAACGGCAGCTCGAAGCGGTAGGCGTCGATCTGCCAGGCGATCGAGACCTCCTTCGGGTCCCGGGTGCGCCGGCTCGGCACGACGGCGATGTCGTCGAACGCGTACGCCCTGCGGCCGCGCTTGCCGCGCCCGATCTCGATCTCAGTCACGATGTGTGGCCTTTCCCTCTACGTCTGCGCCTACCAGTATCCCCGACACAAGCGTGAGGGGCGGCTCCGGCCACATGCCGGAACCGCCCCCACGCGTCGCGCTGTGTTACTTCCTGCTGTAGTTCGGCGCCTCGACCGTCATCTGGATGTCGTGCGGGTGGCTCTCCTTGAGGCCCGCCGACGTGATCCGGACGAAACGGCCGTTCGCCTGGAGCTCCGGCACCGTGCGCCCGCCGACGTAGAACATCGACTGGCGCAGGCCGCCCACCAGCTGGTGGACGACGGCCGCGAGCGGGCCGCGGTAGGGCACCTGGCCCTCGATGCCCTCGGGCACGAGCTTCTCGTCGGAGGCGACGCCCTCCTGGAAGTAGCGGTCCTTGGAGAAGGAGCGCTGCTCGCCGCGGGACTGCATGGCGCCGAGCGAGCCCATGCCGCGGTACGACTTGAACTGCTTGCCGTTGATGAAGAGCAGCTCGCCCGGGGACTCCTCGCAGCCCGCGAGCAGCGAGCCGAGCATCACCGTGTCGGCGCCGGCGACGAGGGCCTTCGCGATGTCGCCGGAGTACTGCAGACCGCCGTCGCCGATGACCGGGACGCCGGCCGCCTTGGCGGCGAGGGAGGCCTCGTAGATCGCGGTGACCTGCGGGACGCCGATGCCGGCGACCACGCGGGTGGTGCAGATGGAGCCCGGGCCGACACCGACCTTGATGCCGTCGACACCGGCGTCGATCAGCGCCTGGGCGCCGTCGCGGGTGGCGACGTTTCCGCCGATGACGTCGACCGAGGAGTTCGACTTGATCTTGGCGACCATGTCGCCGACCAGGCGGGAGTGGCCGTGCGCGGTGTCGACGACGATGAAGTCGACGCCCGCCTCGATCAGGGCCTGGGCGCGCTCGTACGCGTCACCGGCGACACCGACGGCGGCACCGACGATCAGCCGGCCTTCCTTGTCCTTGGCGGCGTTCGGGTACTTCTCGGCCTTGACGAAGTCCTTGACCGTGATGAGGCCCTTGAGGATGCCCGCCTCGTCGACCAGCGGCAGCTTCTCGATCTTGTGGCGGCGCAGCAGCTCCATGGCGTCCACGCCGGAGATGCCGACCTTGCCGGTGACCAGCGGCATCGGGGTCATGACCTCGCGCACCTGGCGGGCGCGGTCCGTCTCGAAGGCCATGTCGCGGTTGGTGACGATGCCGAGGAGCTTGCCGGCCGGGTCGGTCACGGGGACGCCGCTGATGCGGAACTTGGCGCAGATCGCGTCGGCCTCGGCGAGCGTGGCGTCCGGGTGGACCGTGATCGGGTCGGTGACCATGCCGGACTCGGACCGCTTCACCAGGTCGACCTGGTTGGCCTGGTCGGCGATGGAGAGGTTGCGGTGCAGCACACCGACACCGCCCTGTCGTGCCATGGCGATCGCCATGCGGGACTCGGTGACCTTGTCCATCGCGGCGGAGAGCAGCGGGATGTTCACCCGCACGTTCTTCGAGATGTACGAGGCGGTGTCGATCTGGTCGGGCGCCATGTCGGACGCGCCGGGCAGCAGCAGCACGTCGTCGTAGGTCAGCCCGAGTGTCGCGAATTTCTCGGGCACTCCGTCGACGTTGGCAGTCATGACACCTTCCCAAATGGCCTTGATCGGTGCGGGATGTCCATGCTAACGGCCTGGAGCGGTGTCTCATTCCACGATCAAGATCAGCGGGCAGCTTTGGACGTTCGCACGTGTACGAAAGGGACGGCCGCGCCCGGCAAGGCTTACTGCTCGGCCAGTGCGCGCAGCCGGCTGAGGGCACGGTGCTGCGCGACCCGGACGGCGCCCGGGGACATGCCGAGCATCTGGCCGGTCTCCTCGGCGGTCAGTCCGACCGCCACCCGCAGCACGAGCAGTTCGCGCTGGTTCTCCGGGAGGTTGGCGAGCAGCTTCTTGGCCCACTCCGCGTCGTCGCTGAGCAGGGCCCGCTCCTCGGGGCCGAGGGAGTCGTCGGGTCGCTCGGGCATCTCGTCGGAGGGCACGGCGGTGGACCCCGGGTGCCGCATGGCGGCCCGCTGGAGGTCGGCGACCTTGTGCCCGGCGATGGCGAAGACGAAGGCCTCGAAGGGCCTGCCCGTGTCCTTGTAGCGCGGCAGCGCCATCAGGACGGCGACGCAGACCTCCTGGGCGAGGTCCTCGACGAAGTGCCGGGCGTCGCCCGGCAGCCGGTTGAGGCGGGTGCGGCAGTACCGCAGCGCGAGCGGGTGGACGCGCGCGAGCAGGTCGTGGGTGGCCTGCGCGTCGCCGTCGACCGCGCGGTGCACGAGCGCGCCGATCTCCCCCTGCCCGGCAGGCATGGGGGAACCCACGGTCTCGTCGTCGCGCATCGCTCCATGGTGCCCCGACGCCTCTCGGTTCGCGGCACCGTGTCCGTAGTTGTGCACCGAAGCGTTATGAGCAGGTGCGCCGGCACTCATCTCCCGCGCCCTCCCCTCCCGCTCGATCGACTCGTCCCCGAGGAACTCCACATCTCAAGGATGCGGCATTCCGCGGGGAAGTGACACAAGCCCACCCCGTCCACCCCACGACGGACGCGGGCGAGGACGGGGAGACAGCAGGTGACCTGCGATTCAGCGAACCAGGCCCCAGCGGAATCCGAGCGCGACGGCATGGGCCCGGTCGGAGGCGCCGAGCTTCTTGAAGAGGCGCCTGGCGTGCGTCTTGACCGTGTCCTCGGAGAGGAAGAGCTCGCGCCCGATCTCCGCGTTGGACCGGCCGTGGCTCATGCCCTCGAGGACCTGGATCTCGCGCGCGGTGAGGGTGGGCGCGGCGCCCATCTCGGCCGAACGGAGGCGGCGGGGGGCGAGCCGCCAGGTCGGGTCGGCGAGCGCCTGGGTGACCGTGGCCCGCAGCTCGGCGCGCGAGGCGTCCTTGTGCAGATAGCCGCGGGCGCCCGCGGCGACGGCGAGCGCGACGCCGTCGAGGTCCTCGGCGACCGTGAGCATGATGATGCGGGCGCCGGGGTCCGCGGAGAGCAGCCGGCGGACGGTCTCCACGCCGCCCAGGCCGGGCATGCGCACGTCCATCAGAATCAGGTCCGAGCGGTCCGCGCCCCAGCGGCGGAGGACTTCCTCGCCGTTGGCCGCGGTGGTCACGCGCTCGACGCCGGGCACGGTCGCGACCGCGCGGCGGAGCGCCTCTCGGGCAAGCGGGGAGTCGTCGCAGACGAGGACGGATGTCATGCCTGACCTCCGTGGCTCTCGCAGCTGTTGCGCGTCACCTTGAGCCTCCAGGGCTGTACGTATCGTCACCTGTGCGGTTGACGCTCTCGGACATGTGCCCGATCGCTTGTTCCTTCAACCGCCTCCGCACTCTCAACGACGGTCACTCGAAAGAGTTACGGGTCGGACGGCGTCTTCGGCACTCTACGTGAGGGAGCGTGCGCGGAGGAGAGCGGCGCGGCCCGTTCGCCCAAACATCGCAAGCTCTGCCCCATTTGGCGGGTTTTCTTCCCTTTTCGCGGTGTCTGTGACTAGATTCGCAATGAGTCATATTTACATCTACTTCGACAGTAGGTGTATCGCCCGGACCTGTCGGGGAAGACGAGGAACCCCGGCCATCAGCCATCCACCCGCCCACCTATCCGTTCGACACGGTTTCAAGGGGACAAGCGCAATGGCAGATTTCTCCCGCCTTCCCGGACCCAACGCCGATCTGTGGGACTGGCAACTCCTCGCGGCCTGCCGCGGGGTCGACAGCTCCCTGTTCTTCCACCCCGAGGGAGAGCGCGGCGCGGCACGGAGTGCGCGTGAGAACTCGGCGAAAGAGGTCTGCATGCGGTGCCCGGTGCGCGCGGAGTGCGCGGCACACGCACTCGCCGTGCGGGAGCCCTACGGCGTATGGGGCGGCCTCACCGAGGACGAACGCGAAGAACTCATGGGACGCGCGCGCAATCGCCTGATCACGACGGCACCGGCCTCCGCGTCCGGCGCGTCCGCGACATCCATGACATCGCTCGGGGAACGTATGTGAAGGAACGTTTCTCTATTGCGCAGAGCGCCAGTTGGACGATGAACGGACCCACGCGCCCGCGTACGCCGTGAAGTCGGCCGCGCGCGCGGCGGCGCGGACCGGTCCGGCTCGGCTACGCCCGCTTGGCGGCGCGGATCAGCTCGTCGAGCGTGGCGGCGACGGCCGGCACCTGCGCGAGGTCCGGCAGCGTCAGGGCCACGATCTCCCGCTCCACGGCCGGCTCCACGGCCACGGTCCGCGCCCCCTTGGGACGTACGGACTCGATGGCCAGCTCCGGCAGGACCGCCACGCCCAGGCCGGCGCCGACCAGGCCCACCACGGCCGGATAGTCGTCGGTGGCGAAGTCGATGCGGGGGGTGAAGCCCGCGTCCTCGCAGACGTCCACGAGCTGGCGGCGGCAGCGCGGACAGCCCGCGATCCAGGACTCGTCCGCGAGCTCCGCGATGCCGACCGCTCCGGCCCCGGCGAGCCGGTGCCCCTCCGGCACCAGGCCGACGAGCCGGTCGGCGAGGAGCGGGCGGACCACCAGGTCGTCCCACTCGGCCTGCCCGGCCCCGTACCGGAACGCGAGGGCGATGTCGCAGTCGCCCTCGCGGAGCATCTCGATCGAGCGCGGCGGTTCGGCCTCGACGAGGGAGACCCGGGTGCCGGGGTGCGCGGCCCGCAGCGCGGCGAGGGCGGTGGGCACGAGGGTGGAGCTGCCGCTCGGGAAGGAGACCAGGCGGACCCGGCCCGCCCGGAGCCCGGCGATGGCGGCGACCTCCTCCTCGGCCGCGGTGAGCCCGGCGAGGATGCCGGAGGCGTGGCGGACCAGGACCTCGCCGGCCTGGGTGAGGCGCATCTCGCGTCCGGTGCGGATCAGCAGCGGCGTGCCGGCGGAGGTTTCGAGCGCCTTCATCTGCTGGCTGACGGCGGGCTGGGTGCAGCCGAGTTCGCGCGCGGCGGCCGAGAAGGAGCCGGTGGCGGCGACGGCGCGCAGGACGCGGAGGTGGCGGGCCTCGATCATGCGTCCAGCATAAGCGACTCTTGGGTGAAGAAGCCTATTCTCGCGGGCGCCTTTGAGATCGCCGCCCTTACAGTGCCCGCATGACCTTGCTGAGTGTGAATGTGGGCCGCGCCAGGCCCGTGGAGTACACGGACGCCGCCTCGGGGATGACGGGCATCGACAAGCGTCCGGTGGAGGGGCCCGTGCGGATCGAGGCGCCGGGGGCGCCCGGCGTCGGGGCGAGCGGGGTCGCCGGGGACGCGGTCTGCGACCTGCGCTTCCACGGCGGCGACGACCGGGCGGCGTACGCCTTCGCCCGGGAGGACATGGACCTGTGGGAGCGGGAGCTCGGCCGCGAACTGGCCAACGGCTCCTTCGGCGAGAACCTCACCACCCGCGGCCTCGACGTGAACGGGGCCCTGATCGGCGAGCGGTGGCGGATCGGCGAGGAGGTGGTCCTGGAGGTGACCGGCGGCCGCATCCCGTGCCGTACGTTCGGGGGCTTCCTCGGGGAGGAGGGCTGGGTGAAGCGGTTCACGCAGGCGCAGGCCGGTCCCGGCGCGCTGCTGCGGGTGATCGTGCCGGGCGAGGTGCGGGCCGGCGACCCGATCACGGTGCTGCACCGGCCGGACCACGACATCACCGTGGCGCTCCTGCACCGCGCCGCGACCACCGAACGCGCCCTGCTGCCCACCACGTTGGCCGCCGCCGAGTGGATGGAGTCCGGACTCCTCGCGCTCGCCCGCCGGTACACGGAGAAGTACGCCACGGCCTAGGGCCTGTCCACAGGGGTTCCGCGAGCCCGGCTCGGTCCGGAGGACAGGCACTAGGTTGCCCGTATGACGACTGCACTGATTACGGGCTCCACCGCGGGCATCGGGGCCGCTTTCGCACGGAGGCTGGCGGCGGACGGCCATGACGTCGTGCTCGTGGCCAGGGACCTGAAGCGGCTCCGGGAGCAGGCGACCGAGCTGCACGACCGGCACGGCGTCGAGGCCGAGGTGCTCGCGGCGGACCTCTCCGAGGAGGACGGGATCGCCGCCGTCGAGGCCCGGCTGTCGGACCGGAAGCAGCCGGTGGACATGCTGGTGAACAACGCCGGCTTCGGCAACAAGGGCCGCTTCCTCGAGGTCTCCATGGCCGACGAGCTGAAGATGCTGACGGTGCACTGCGAGGCCGTGCTGCGGCTGACCTCGGCCGCCGCCGCCTCGATGAAGGACCGCCGCCGGGGCGCCGTGGTGAACGTCGCCTCGGTGGCGGCCTTCGTGCCCCGCGGCACCTACGGCGCCTCGAAGGCCTGGGTCGTGCAGTTCACGCAGGGCGCGGCGCGGGACCTCGCGGGCAGCGGGGTACGGCTGATGGCGCTCTGCCCCGGCTTCGTACGGACCGAGTTCCACGAGCGGGCCGGGATGGGCACGGACAACATCCCGGGCTGGATGTGGCTCGACGCGGACAAGCTGGTGGCCGCGGCGCTCACCGACCTGGAGCGGGGGAAGACGCTGTCGATCCCGGACCCCCGCTACAAGGCCCTCATGGGTGTGGTGAAGCTGGCGCCGCGCGGCCTGCTCGGCGGGGTCTCCTCCAAGGCGGGCCGCAAGTACGGCCCGCAGTAGCCGTCCGGCCGTCAGTTCGCGCCCGCTCCCTCGTACGTGCTGATGTCCAGGTGCGCGGTGGTGCCGTCCGGCCAGGTCACGTGGAGGGTGTGGGGGTCGGCGACCCGGACGTTCGCGAGGGTGGAGGCGGGGGCGGGGGCGGGCTCGGCGGTGAGGGAGGCGAGGGCGACGAAGAGCGTGGTCGGGCCGCTCGTGGTGCCGTGCAGGGCGAGGGTGCGGCTGCCGGGGCCCTGAAGGGTCTCCCCGGTGGGGAGTTCCACGACGTCCGGCCGGTAGCCGTGGACCGGGTGGAGCTGGGCGTGCGGGCCGTCGGGGGTGACGGCCCAGCCGGTCTGCCGTACGGGGGTCCCCTCCGGGGCGCCGAGGACGAGGTGGGCGCGGAGCTCGGCGCGGCCGTGGACGAGGGTCGCGGAGAGGACCCGGACGCCGGGCAGCGGGTGGTGGAGGGAGGCGGCCCGGTCGGGGCCGGTGCCGGCCGGGACGGCGGGGCCGCGGGTGGTGGCCTTCCCGTCGACGATCAGGGCGAAGTGGTTGTCGGCGGGGGCGGGCCCGGTGGTGGGTCCCGTACGGGTGGAGTAGGCGTGGCGGGCGTAGCCGGGGTCGTCCTCCTCGCCGGGTGCGCTGTGGACGTGGTTGCTGCCGTGGTTGTGGAGGCGTACGAGCCCGTCGGCGGCGGTGGTCTGGACGAGCAGCCCGGTGGGGGCGAAGGCGCGGACGGTGTCGGCGCGTTCGGCGGGCAGGGGTTCCTCGGGGTCGGTCCAGGCGGGGTGGCCGGCGGGCAGGAGGAGGCCGAGGAATCCCTTGGACGCCCAGTAGGGGGAGCCGGGGCCCGAGTACTCCTGGACGAGCGGCGGGTACGGGCCGTGCCAGCCGAGGCCGAGCAGTCCGCGCTCGTCGGTGGCGCCGCGGTCGAGGAAGTACCGCAGGGTGCCGGAGGCGAGGCGGCGGGTGGCGCCGGGGGTGAGCGGGGTGTGGCCGGTGAGGGCGCCGAGCCAGGGGGCGGCGGCCGCGGCGAAGCGGTAGATCAGGGACCGCCCGTACGGGACGGGGGCGCCGTTCGCGTCGAAGAGGTGGACGTACGCGTCGAGGTGGGCCCGCAGCCGGGGCCCGTACCGGTCGAGGAGCTCCCGGTCGCCGGCGAGGTGGGCGTGGAGGACGGGGTAGAAGTGCAGGGCCCAGGCGTTGTAGTGGTCGAAGGCGCGGTTGTCGCCGTCGCTGTACCAGCCGTCGCCGAGGTACCAGTCCTCGATGCGGGCGAGGGAGCGGTCGACGGTGGCGGCGGCGCGGTCGGTCTCGATGCCGGCGTCCTGGAGGAAGCCGGCGACGGTGAGGCCGAAGAGCCACCAGTTGTTGTCGACGGGGGACGGTTCGAGGGCGGGGAGGAGCCAGTCGACGGCCCGTTGCCGGGTGCGGTCGTCGAGGCGGTCCCAGAGCCAGGGGCGGGTGAGGCGGAGGCCGAGGGCGATCGAGGCGGATTCGACGATCGCCTGGCGGGTGTCGGCCATCAGGGGCCAGGAGTCCTGGTCGTCCCGGCCCGGCTTCTCGGTGCCGGCGGCGAGTCCCGCGGCGTACCGGTCGAGGTGGCCGTGGGGGTCCCCGCCGTGGGCGCCCGCGACGCGGAGGGCGGCGAGGAGGAAGGTGCGGGCCCAGCCCTCCAGGCCGTCGGAGCGGGGGCCGGACCAGCTGGGGCGGGGGCCGGGGAGGTCGATGAGGCCGTGGCCGGGGGAGGTGAACGGGCGTACGTCCAGGAGGAGTCGGTCGGCCGTGGCCTCCCAGTGGGCACGGGTCCAGCCGGTGTACGGGCTGAGCCCACGGTTCTCGGGCGGCGTGGGCATGATGCTCCCTGGGGCTCCCTGCGATGACCTCTGCGTCGCCGGGAATCCTGAACAGACTCCGATCGAACGTCAAGAGAATCGGAGCGAATGATCGAAACTCCTGTCGTTCGATCATTTCTGGGTTAGGGTGACCCACCCGGGGTCGACGCACCACTGGAGCCGACGCACTGGAGCCGACGCGCCACTGGAACCGACGCACCACCGGGGTCCACGGACCACCACCACCGCGAGGGGGAACCGCGCCGTGCGCGAGAGTGCTGCCGAACGACACGACCGACTGCTGGCCCTGGTGCGCGAACGCGGCACCGCCCGCGTCTCCGAACTGGCCGAGCGTCTCGGGGTCTCCCCCGTCACCGCCCGCCGCGACGTCGAGGTCCTGGCCGGCCGGGGCCTGCTCGACCGGGTGCACGGCCAGGTCTCCTGGCCCCAGCGGCAGGGCGCCCCCGGCGGCGGACGCCCCGGCGAGGGCCTGGTCCTCGGCCTGCTCGCCCCCTCCGCCACGTACTACTTCGCCGAGGTCATCCGGGGGGCGCACGAGGCGGCGGCCCGCGCCGGGGCGCGGCTCGTGCTGCGGATCTCCGACTACCGGCCGGAGGAGGACCGCGCCCGCACCGAGGGCCTCCTCGCGGCCGGCGCCGAGGGCGTCCTCGTCGCGCCCGGCTGGCGGGGGCCCGAGGACCGGCTCGCGTACGGGGACTGGCTGGCCGAACTGCCCGTGCCGACCGTGCTCCTGGAGCGCCGCGCCGAGCCCGGCAGCCCGCTCGACGGCCTGGACCGGGTCTCCTCCGACCACGCCCACGGCGTGCTGCTCGCCCTGCGCCATCTGCTCTCGCTCGGCCACGCGACCCCGCTGCTCGTGGCCCGCCGGGACTCCCCGACCGCGCTCGCGGTGCGCGCGGGCTACGCCGAGGCGCTGGGGACGCTGGGCCTGAAGGAGCCGCGCCCGGTCATCGACTCCGTACCGGCCGAGGCGGACCCGGAGGGCTTCGAGCGGGCGGTGCGGGCGCTGCACGAGGCCGTCGGTTCGGGTCTGGCGAGCGCGGCCCTGGTCCACAACGACGTGGACGCGATCGAGATCGTGCAGCGCCTGGCCGTGCTGGGCGTGCGGGTGCCGCAGGACCTGGCCCTGATCGCGTACGACGACGAGGTCGCCGCCCTCGCCGACACCCCGCTGACGGCGGTCGCGCCGCCGAAGCGGCAGGTGGGGCGGCACGCCACGGAGCTGCTCGTGGAGCGGCTCACCGAGGGGTCCGAGGAGGAGGCCGCGCGGCGGCATCTGAGCCTGCTGCCGTGGCTGCGGGTGCGGGACTCGTGCGGGGCGCGCTCCACCGGGGGCTCAGCAGGCCGTTCCGAGGGCCATTCCGAGGGCGGCTCCGCGGGCCGTTCCGAGGGCGGCTCCGCACTTTCGATCTGATCTTTTTTCGATCAATCAATCTTTCGCTCTTGACTTCGGTCATGAACGGTCACAGGATCACGGCCACAACCTCCAGCCGCCCGCCCTCAGGAGCCGTGCCGTGACCCGTACTTGGAGCAGAACGTCCCGTGTCATAGCCGGCACCGCCACCGCCCTGGCCGTCCTCACGGCCTGCGGCGGCGGCGGTGACGACACCGCAAGCAAGCCGAACGGGCCCGTGACCATCACCTTCTGGGGCTGGGCCAAGGGCTCCAAGGACGTCGTGGACGCCTTCAACGCCTCCCACACCGACATCCAGGTGAAGTTCGAGGAGATCCCCTCCGGCACCGCCGGCGGCTACGCCAAGATCTCCAACGCCGTGAAGGCGGGCAACGCCCCCGACCTGGTCTCCATCGAGTACTCCTCGCTCCCCGAGTTCGTGAGCTCCGGCGCCCTCCAGGACATCGGCGACCAGTTCACCGAGGCCGACCGCGCCAAGCTCCTCCCGCAGTCCGTCGAACTCACCACCCTCGGCGGGAAGTCCTGGGCCGTCCCCTTCGACGCCGCCCCGCAGGCCTTCTTCTACCGCAAGGACCTCTTCGCCGAGTACAAGCTCCAGGTCCCCACCACCTGGGACGCCTTCAAGAAGGCCGCCGAGCAGGTCAAGAAGGCCGACGCCAAGGCCCGCATCGCGACCTTCTTCCCCGACGACCCCACCACCTTCGAGGCCATGGCCTGGCAGGCCGGCGCCCAGTGGTTCAAGGCCGAGAACGACACCTGGAAGATCGACACCACCGACCCGGCCACCACCAAGGTCACCACCTACTGGCAGGGGCTCCTCGACGCCGACCTCGTCCACAAGGACGCCTCCTTCAGCCCCGAATGGGTCGGCTCCCTCAAGAACGGCACCACCATCGGCTACCTCGGCGCCTCCTGGGGAGCGGGCGTCCTCAAGGGCAACGTCCCCGAGCTGAGCGGCAAGTGGGCCGTCGCCCCCATCCCCACCTGGGACGGAAAGCCCGCCAGCGGCATGCTCGGCGGCACCTCCTTCGCCGTCACCAAGGACAGCAGGCAGAAGGCCGCCGCCGTCACCTTCGCCGAATGGATGTCGACCACCGAGGAGGGCGTGAAGGCCCGGATCGCCTCCGGCACCTCCTCCGCCTTCCCCGCCGCCGCGGCCCTGCGCCCGGTCGCCAAGAAGGCCTTCGACGCCGGCTACTACGGCGGCCAGGACATCTACGCCCTCTTCGAGTCCGCCGGCGCCTCCATCAACCCCAACTGGTCCTGGGGCCCGACCACCGGCACCACCAACACCGCGATCAAGGACAGGTTCGGCAAGATCGCCCAGGGCGGCCCGTCCATCGCCGACGCCGTCAAGGCCGGCCACGACGCCACCGTCGCCGAACTCACCAAGCGCGGCCTGAAGGTCGAGGGCTGACCGGATGAAGGCCCGCACCCGCGCCGCCACGCTCCTGCTGACCCCCTTCTTCGTCCTGTTCACCGCGGTGATGGTGGTGCCGATCGGATACGCGGTCTGGCTCAGCCTCTTCACCGAGAAGCAGTCCGGACTAGGCTTCGGCGGCACCGAGACCGTCTTCACCGGCCTCGACAACTACACCGCGGCGCTGGGTGACCGGGCCTTCCTCGAAGGCTTCGGCGTCCTGCTCGGGTACTGCCTGCTCTACATCCCGCTGCTGCTCGCCGGAGCCCTCGGCCTCGCCCTCCTGCTCGACTCGGCGCTCGCCCGCGCCCGCCGCTTCTTCCAGCTCGCGCTCTTCCTGCCGCACGCCGTCCCCGGCATCATCGCCGCACTGATCTGGGTCTACCTCTACACACCCCAGCTCAGCCCGGTCGTGCAGGCCATGGACGCCGGAGGCGTCGGCTTCGACTTCTTCTCCCCCGAAGGCACCCTGCCCTCCGTCGTCAACATCGCCCTGTGGGAGTGGCTCGGCTACAACATGGTCATCTTCTACGCCGCCCTCCAGGCCATCGACCGCTCCGTCCTCGAAGCCGCCACCGTCGACGGCGCGAGCGCCTGGCGCATCGCCTTCGCCATCAAGGTCCCGCTCATCAAGGCCTCGCTCGCGATGGTCGGCCTCTTCACGATCATCGGCTCCCTCCAGCTCTTCACCGAGCCGCTCATCCTCAACAAGGGCACCGGCTCCGCCGTCACCTCCACCTGGACGCCGAACATGTACGCCTACACCGCGGCCTTCGACCGCAACGACTACGGACTCGCCGCCGCGGCCTCCGTACTCCTCGCCCTGACGGCGGCGCTGCTCTCCTTCGCCGTGACCCGGCTGACGGGCCGCCGCAAGGCGGGCGCGACGAGCGCGGCACACGAGCCGGCCACAGCGGGCACAGCGGGCACGGCGGCACGGAAGGAGCAGACGGCATGAGCAACCGCTCCCCCAACCGATGGCTGTCCAAGGCGGCGGTCAACGGCGCCCTCGTCCTCGCCGTCGTCTACATGCTCTTCCCGCTGGTCTGGCTGCTCACCGCCGCCACCAAGGACGCCGGAGGCCTCCTCGCCGGAAACGCCTTCTCCTTCGAGGGCTTCGACCTCGGCGGCAACCTCTCCCGGCTCGCCGAGTACAACGACGGCATCTACTTCCACTGGTACGCCAACAGCCTCCTCTACGCGGGCCTCGGCGCCCTCGCCTGCTCCCTGATCAGCGTCGCCGCCGGATACGCCTTCCACGTCTACGACTTCCGGGGCAAGGAGAAGCTCTTCGGCCTCGTCCTCCTGGGCGTGCTCGTCCCCACCACCGCGCTCGCCCTGCCGATGTACCTCCTCGCCAGCGAAGTCGGCATCGTCAACACCTACTGGGCGGTCCTCGTCCCGGTCCTCGTCAACCCCTTCGGGGTCTACCTCTCCCGGGTGTTCTGCGCCGGCTACATCCCCGACGAGGCCCTCGAAGCCGCCCGTATCGACGGCGCCGGAGAGATGCGCGTCTTCTGGTCCATCGGCCTGCGCATGGTCATGCCCGGCTTCGTGACCGTCTTCCTCTTCCAGTTCACCGCCGTCTGGAACAACTTCTTCCTCCCCCTGGTGATGCTCTCGGACCAGAAGCTCTACCCGCTGAGCCTCGGCCTGTACGCATGGAACAGCAACGCCCACGCCGAACCCGACTACTACCCCCTCGTCGTCACCGGATCCCTGCTCGCCGTCGTCCCCCTCGTCATCGCCTTCGTCTCCCTCCAGCGCCACTGGAAGGCCGGCCTGACGGCCGGCAGCGTCAAGTGAGGAAGGCCTGTGACCACCATGCACCCCACCACTGACAATCGCCCGACGCTCCTGCTCGCGATGGGCCCCGGAGTCGACGAGCGCCTCCTCACGGAAGCCCACCGCACCCGCCTGTCCCACCTCACCCGGACCGACCCCCACCTGGTCGCCCACGACCTGACCTCCCCGGCCCCGCGGGTCGCCGCCGCCCTCGCCGAGGCCGAGATCCTCCTCACCTGCTGGGGAGCGACCCCCCTCACCCCCGAGGTCCTCGACCGCGCCCCGCGGCTCACAGCGGTCGTCCACGCGGCCGGCTCCGTCAAACACCACATCACCGACGCCTGCTGGGACCGGGGCCTGCGCGTCACCTCGGCCGCCGCCGCCAACGCGCTGCCGGTCGCCGAGTACACGCTCGCCGCGATCCTCTTCGCCGGGAAGCGGGTCCTGCGCTCGGCCCAGCGGTACGCCGAACTGCGCACCGACCACGCCTGGCTGGAGGAGTCCACCACCTGGGGCAACCACCGCCGCACGATCGGGATCGTCGGCGCCTCCCGCATCGGCCGCCGGATCCTCGAACTCCTCCGCCCCTTCGACTTCGAGGTCCTCCTGTACGACCCGTACGTGACGACCCCGCCGCCCGGCACCGCACTCGTCGGCCTCGACGAACTCTGCGCCCGCAGCACGATCGTCTCGGTGCACGCGCCGCAACTCCCCGCCACGCACCACATGATCGGCGCGGCGCAGCTCGCCGCGATGCCGACCGGCACGACCCTGATCAACACCGCCCGGGGCTCCCTCGTCGACGAGCAGGCCCTCCTCCCCCACCTCGTCTCCGGCCGCCTCCACGCGATCCTCGACGTGACGGACCCGGAACTCCCCTCGCCCGACTCCCCGTTGTGGACCCTCCCGAACGTCCTCCTCACCCCCCACGTCGCCGGCTCCCTCGGCAACGAACTCCACCGGATGGCGGACCAGGCGATCGAGGAGGTGGCGCGGTACGGACGCGGAGAACCCTTCGCGGAGGAGGTACGGGCGTCAGACCTCCAGCGCTCGGCGTAGCCGCGCGGCCTCGTCGAGGACGAGCGGAACCGCCTCGGGCGCGACGGCGAGCACGGCCGGCAGCACGACCGGCCGCTCCCCCAGCCGCAGCGCGAGGACGGCCCAGCGCCGGGCCCGTACGGGATCGGGCTCGGCCCGGGCCAGCAGGGCGTAGGCCTCGCCACAGGGCGCACCCACGTGGTGCATGCCGTCGAGGAGGGTGGCGGCGTGGTCGTGCCGGCCGGCCCGCAGCAGTTCGGTGACCACGGTGACGGACCACCGACCCGTATAGCTCTGCGGATGCTTCCGGAACCGGGCCAGTACCTCGTCGTACGCACCGATGACGACGAGCGCGACGGGCGAGTTCCGCTGCCACGGGAACCGGGCGAAGCATTCCCTGCCGAGGACGGCCGCGTTCTCCGGTCGCACGACGCACTCGGCACGCAGCAGGTCCAGCGACGAGGGCCCGTCGAGCTTCCCGGCGCGGGCGACGGCCAGGAAGTGCTCGGCGTCCTCGCGACGCCCCTGCCGTACGCAGGCCACCACCATCCGCGCGTACACCTTCACGACGTTCAGCGTGTCGGGCAGGCGTGCCATCAGTTCCTCCGCCCGCTCCCGGGCACCGGCGCCGGCGAAGGCCACGGCCGCATCCTGGATGATGCCCGACCTCGGGTCCGTGTGGTCGACCACGCGCAGGGCCCGGTCGAACTCCCCCTCGGACGCGTGCGCCTCGACGAGCCGGGAGAACAGGTCGTGTTGCAGGCCCCGCGGCGTCACCCGGACGAACGTCTCCGCCCACTCCAGCCGCCCCGCCGCGAGGGCCGCGCGGGCAGCGTCGTGCGGCACCAGACCCGGCTCGTTCTCCACGGCTTGGAGCAGGTCCACCGCCTCGTCGCGCCGTCCGGCCTCCGCCAGCGCCCGGGCGAGCGCCGCCAGGTCCCCGGCCAGCGCCTCGCGCGTGGGTACGCGCGCTCTCCTCTCCTCCGCCGCGAGCAGCCGCCGGGCCTCGGCGACGTGGCCCGCCTCGTAGAGCGCCTCCGCGAACACGGCGACGGCCTCCGCGTTCTCCCCGATGTCCCTCATGACCGCACGCGCCCGGTCCACCGCCCCCTCCGCGACCAGCCGGCGCAGGAAGGCTCCGAGCACCCGGAGGCCACCGGCGCTCTGCCCGGAGCTTCGCCAGGGCGCGTCCGGGCTCTCCACGAGCCGTCCGCACAGCGGGGCGACGGCGTCCAGGTCGCCGCGTGCCAGCAGCGCCTCGGCGAGGGTGGGCCAGGGATCGTGGGCGTACCAGCGCGTGTCCGAGGCCGGGGCCAGGGCCAGGGCCCGCTCGACGGCGCCGGCCCTGGCCAGCTCGCGGGCGATACGTCCGTGCGCGTCCGCCCTGCCGGTGGTGTCCAGGGTCCCGGCGACCTCCAGGGCTTCGTCCCAGCGGCCGTGCTTCACCAGCGTGAGGACGTACGAGAAAGCCGTCTCCCCCGTACCGGCGGCCCGCGCCGCTTCGGTCTCCCCGGCCGCGAAGAGGGCGTCGATCACCGCCCCGCCGAACCTGGCGATCTGCCGGGAGTCCAGGCGCTCCCGGAGCATCGCGGCAGTGCGCAGCAGTTGCTCCGCCGCCTCCCGTTGCCCGGCCGCACGCAGTGCGACCGAGGCCCGGAGCTGCAACACCACCTGTCCGCCCGGTTCCTCCTTCCCCCGGTACGCCTCCTGTACCGCCTCCTCGGCGTGACCGTCCCGGGCCAGGGCCTCCACGACGGCGGCCCGCAGGACAGGTCGGCTGGTCGGGTCCGACTCCTCCTCCAGGAGGGCGACGGCCCGTCCGTACTGCCGCGCCGCGAGCAGCAGGTCCACGAGTACCCGGCGGGAGTGGAGGCGCACGCGGGCGCCTGTCCTCCTCACCAGCCGTTCCGCCCGCTCGTGGGCGCCGAGGCGGACGAGCAGCAGGGGGAGGGCATCCCCCATGACGGGCGGGGTGAGGCCCGAGAAGCCCGCTGTCAGCGGCTCCGCCTCGTCGGCGAGCTCCTCGGCCCGCTCCCGCTCCCCCGCGTCCAGCAGCTTCTCCGCCACCCCGCACAGTCCGGCGACGGCGCGGGCCCCCTCCATGCTCCGGGCGAGCGCCACGGCGCGGTCCGGCTGTCCGACGGCCGCCCACCCCACCGGCAGGCAGAGCGGCACGCTTCCGCTGTCCCGCAGCAGCGCCGACCGGGCCGTCGCGAGCCGCAGCGCGGCCGCCACGGAGTCCCCGGCCTCCGCCTCGCCGAGGACCGCGTCCTCCGCCGCTCCGATCTCGGCGAGGGCCGCCGCGTCTCCGCCCGTCACGGTCAGCAGCCGTTCGTGGCGCCGCTCGTCCGCCGCACAGGCCACCAGCCGTGCCACGTCCCGCTCGGCCCGCAGCATCGGGACGTAGCCGTGCAACAGGTAGTCCGGGGTGCCGTCCGGCCAGCCCTGCTCCTGTTGGCGATCGGCCCATCCGTGCAGCACCGTCCGCCACCGGTCGAGCTCCCGCTCCCCCAGCATCTCCCGCGCTCCGGCGACCAGTTCCTCGTGCGCGAGCAGGTACGTCTCGCCCCGTACCGCGAAGGTCCGGCCCGGCCCCGTCCTGAGCACGTCCTTGACGTGGTACGGGACCGCGCCCGTCAGTTCCACGAGGTCGTCCGCGGTCAGGCCGCCGCCGCCGGCGGTCAGCAGCCCCAGGAGTTCGTACGGGAGGCCTCCCGCCTCCAGGAGCCGCTTCAACTCGCGTTCCGCCTCCGTCCGGATCGCGCGGGCCCTCGGGGAGGGGGCCAGGATCCGGACGACGTCGGGGTCGCGGAGCGGGTGGTCGTCGGGCACATCGGCCGGGAGCGGCGGGTTGAGGCGGCCGGAGACGATGACGGGCAGGTCGTACGGGAGGAGGGAGGCGATCGAGTGGGCGTCGGGGCCGGTGGTCACGCCCCGGTCCTCGTCCAGGCCGTCGACGAGGAGGACCAGCCGTTCGCCGCGGGAGGCGCAGGACTCCGCGGCCGACGAGTACAGACGCAACAGGTGGGCCTCGCGGGTGGCGGCCGTCAGGAGTGCGGGGAGACCCTCCCCCGCCACCTCCGCCAGCTGCTCCAGGACGACGTCCACGTACGCGGCGACGTCGTTCTGAGCGCCGAGCCGGGCCGTGACGAAGAAGGGGACGATCCGGACGCCCGGCGGTGGGTCGAGGGCGAACCAGGAGAGGAGGGCCGTCTTCCCCGCCCAGGCCTCGGCGCGCCACCAGGTGTACGCGGGGCCGGAATCGGCGAGGCAGAACGCCGCGAGTTCCGCCAACTCCACTTCGCGGCCGACGAGTTCGGGGGGAGCGATCCGGCGGACCTGTTCCCGGTACGCCGAGCGGACGGAAGCCGGTGCCGGGCCGCGCACGACGTGGTTTCCGTCGCCGATGACGACGACGCCCGAGCCGTTGTCGACCGTGATCGGCGGCCGCTGCTCTCCCCCTGCCCGCTCCATGCGTCCAACCTAGACTGAAGGGGTCCTACCTCGGTCGGGAGGCGTCATGACTTTCGTACAGATCATCGACTGCAAGACGAGCCGGGTCGACGACCTGAACCGGCTGATGGACCGGTGGGTCGAGCAGACCAAGGGGAAGCGGACCGCGACGCACAGCATCGTCGGCAAGGACCGTTCCGACGCCTCTCACGTCGTGGAGATCGTCGAGTTCCCCTCGTACGACGTGGCCATGCGCAATTCGCAGCTCCCCGAGACCGACCGGATCTTCCGTGAGATGGTCGCGCTCTGTGACGAGATGCCGACCTTCACCGACCTGGACGTGGTCCGGGACGAGCAGATGTACAAGGCGGCCTCCCGCCGGTTCTTCGAGCTGCTCTCGGAGCCCGGGGAGCTCCCGCCGCTGGACGAGGTGTTCGCCGAGGGGTACCACGACCACGATCCGAGCACTCCGAACGACGCGTACGGCATGGACGCGGTGCGGCGCGAGGCCGAGATGTGGCGGGCGGCCTTCGACTTCACCTTCACCGTCGAGGACCAGATCGCCGACGGCGACCGGGTCTGCACGCGCTGGACCTGGAACGGCACCCATGTCGGCGACTTCATGGGGCTCCAGCCGACCGGGATGGAGGTGAGCATGACCGGGATGGTCGTCCACCGCTTCCGGGAGGACGGGAAGGCCGTCGAGGGCTGGTGGCAGTACGACCTGCTCGGGCTCATGGAACAGCTCGGAGCCGTGGAGGCGTGAGAAAACACCGAGGCCCGGTGCTCCCGCGACGGGAGCACCGGGCCTCGGCTACGGGCTACAGGCCTCAGTGGGAGTGGCCGTGACCGTGGCCGTGGCCGTGGTCCGCCGGCTCCTCTTCCTTCTTCTCCACCACGAGGGTCTCGGTGGTGAGGAGGAGGGAGGCGATCGAGGCGGCGTTCTCCAGAGCGGAGCGCGTCACCTTCACCGGGTCGATGACGCCGGCCTTGACCAGGTCGCCGTACTCGCCGGTCGCGGCGTTGAAGCCGTTGCCCTTCTCCAGCTCCGCCACCTTCGAGGTGATGACGTAGCCCTCGAGGCCGGCGTTCTCGGCGATCCAGCGCAGCGGCTCGACGGCGGCGCGGCGGACGACGGCGACACCGGTGGCCTCGTCGCCGGTCTTGTCGAGGTTGCCCTCGAGGACCTTGACGGCGTGGACGAGCGCGGAGCCACCACCGGAGACGATGCCCTCCTCGACCGCGGCGCGGGTCGCGGAGATGGCGTCCTCCAGACGGTGCTTCTTCTCCTTCAGCTCCACCTCGGTGGCGGCGCCGACCTTGATCACGCAGACGCCGCCGGCGAGCTTCGCGAGGCGCTCCTGGAGCTTCTCGCGGTCCCAGTCGGAGTCCGTGGACTCGATCTCGGCCTTGATCTGGTTGACGCGGCCCGCGACGTCCTCGGAGTTGCCGCCACCGTCGACGATGGTGGTGTCGTCCTTGGTGATGGTCACGCGGCGGGCGGTGCCCAGCACGTCGAGACCGGCCTGGTCGAGCTTGAGGCCGACCTCCTCGGCGATGACGGTGGCACCGGTGAGGGTGGCCATGTCGCCGAGCATCGCCTTGCGGCGGTCACCGAAGCCGGGGGCCTTGACGGCCACGGCGTTGAAGGTGCCACGGATCTTGTTGACGACGAGGGTGGAGAGGGCCTCGCCCTCGACGTCCTCGGCGATGATCAGGAGCGGCTTGCTGGCGCCGGCCTGGATGACCTTCTCCAGGATGGGCAGCAGGTCCTGGATCGAGGAGATCTTGCCCTGGTGGATCAGGATGTACGGGTCGTCGAGGACGGCCTCCATGCGCTCCTGGTCGGTCACCATGTAGGGGGACAGGTAGCCCTTGTCGAAGGCCATGCCCTCGGTGAAGTCGAGCTCCAGGCCGAAGGTGTTGGACTCCTCGACGGTGATGACACCGTCCTTGCCGACCTTGTCCATCGCCTCGGCGATGAGCTCGCCGACCTGCTGGTCCTGCGCGGAGAGCGCGGCGACGGCGGCGATGTCGGACTTGTCGTCGATCGGGCGCGCGGTGGCCAGGAGCTCCTCGGAGACGGCCTTGACGGCGGCGTCGATGCCCTTCTTCAGGGCGGCCGGGGAGGCGCCGGCGGCGACGTTGCGCAGACCCTCGCGGACCAGGGCCTGGGCGAGCACGGTGGCGGTGGTGGTGCCGTCACCCGCGATGTCGTTGGTCTTGGTCGCCACCTCCTTCACGAGCTGGGCGCCGAGGTTCTCGTACGGGTCCTCGATCTCGACCTCGCGGGCGATCGTGACACCGTCGTTGGTGATGGTGGGGGCGCCGAACTTCTTGTCGATGACGACGTTGCGGCCCTTGGGGCCGATCGTCACCTTCACCGTGTCGGCAAGCTTGTTGACGCCGCGCTCAAGGGCGCGACGGGCGTCCTCGTCGAACTTCAGGATCTTCGCCATGGGAGCGGTTCAGCCCTCTCGGAATCGGGTGGAACGAACCGCGCCCCGGGGCGCCTGGGAAAGGGGCCTCGGGGCGCAGCTCAAAGCATCTGCTTCAGGTACTTCGGTACTTCGGAGAATTACTTCTCGACGATCGCGAGCACGTCGCGAGCCGAGAGGACGAGGTACTCCTCGCCGCTGTACTTCACCTCGGTGCCGCCGTACTTGCTGTACAGCACGATGTCGCCGGTCTTGACGTCGAGCGGCAGACGCTCGCCGTTCTCGAAGCGGCCCGGGCCCACGGCCAGGACGACGCCCTCCTGGGGCTTCTCCTTGGCGGTGTCCGGAATGACCAGGCCAGAGGCGGTGGTCTGCTCGGCGTCGAGCGGCTGGACCACAATGCGGTCCTCGAGCGGCTTGATGGCAACCTTGGAGCTGGTGGTCGTCACGATCCGACCTCCCCCTTCGGAGATCTCACGGGGTTAACTGTCTGAGGTGGCGACCAGGTGGATCCGTCGTCGCGGGTGCCGGACCTGCCCGTCGCTGTGTTGGCACTCTCCAGTGGGGAGTGCCAGAGCCGAGACTATGACCGCGATTAGCACTCGGTCAAGCGGAGTGCCAATTCATCGTCCCGTGGCGTGACCGTACGGGGCGCCCGGGCCCCTTCGCAGCGCTTCGCGTCCACCGCCGCCCGTACGTGCTGGACCGGCGAGGGGCGGGGACGCACCTGCTCCGCCGCCTTCCGGCCGAGCCGCTCGATCGGGTCGACCGAGGAGGCGCAGGCCGGGAGGGCGAGGAGCGCGCCCGTCACGGCGAGGGCGGCGACCCACCTCGTACGCGGCCTCCTCGTACGCGGCCCCTTCGTACGTGGTCCTCTCATACGTAGTCCTCGAGTTTCGCCACCGCGTACCCCTTGGACGTGATCACGTTCATCACACGGCGGATCATGTCCGGCATGGTGCCCTTCCAGTCCTCCTTGCCGCGGAAATGGGTGAGCACGATGTCGCCGGGGTGCAGGTCCCGGTCCCACTCGCGCCACTCCATGTGGTCGGGGAAGGCCTCGGCGGCCCAGAGCGGGACGGCCTTGACGCCGCAGCTCTTCGCGGCGCGCAGGGTGTCCTCGTTGTAGTTGCCGTACGGCGGGCGGAAGAGCGGGGGCCGCTTGCCGAACCGCTTCTCCATGACGTCCTGCATGCCGCAGATCTCGTGCTTCTGCTCGCCGTACGAGAGTGCGGGCAGGTAGCGGTGGTGGAGGGTGTGGTTGTGCAGGGAGACGCCGGACTCCTGCGACTTCTGCATCTTCGCGAAGTAGCCGTAGTCGTCCTTGACGACGTAGTCGCTGAGGAAGGCGCTGTAGGGGATCCGCAGCTCCTTCATCATCGTGAGCAGCCGGGGGTCCTTCTCCGCGCCGTCGTCGATCGTCAGGAAGACGACCTTCTGCTTGGTCGGCACGGTGGTGAAGACGGGCGGCAGCCCCTCTCCGTCCGTCTCGAAGCCCTTGCGGGTGGTGATCTTCGGCTTGACGGCGGGCGGGGCGGGCGCTTCGAGCGGGGGTTTGGCGAGGCCCCACTTCTTGGCGGCGAGCACGCGGGCGGCGCGCCGCGCGCGGACCCTCTCGACGTACGCGTTGAGGGCGCCGGCGACCGGGCCCCGCTGTCCGGCGGCGGCGGGGGCGGGTGCGGGTGCGCCGCGCTCGGGTTCGGCACTGCCGGAGCAGGCCGTGGCGGCGGAGGCGAGGGCGGCCACGGCGAGCGCCGCCCCGAGCGTCCGGCGGGAGCGGTGCACACCCTTTGCCATCATCTGATCCTTTTGTCGTACGAGCTGCATGGCGCCGCATCCTGTCAGCGCGGGGCCCCTTCCGAGCCACGACACCGCCGTACCGCACCCACCGTCCCCCGGGCGGCCCACAGGCGCCCTGGGGCGCAGAATGGGGCGGGTGACCGACCTCGCCTCCTTCGCCGCCCTGCTCACCCCCGAGGGGCAGACGCTCCTCGCCGCCCTGCGCGACTACGACCCCGCCCAGGAGCTGGCGGTCGCCTCCCGGCTGCGCCGCGACCACCCCGCCGAACTCGTCACCGCGGCCCTCGGCCAGGCGCGGCTGCGGCAGCGGGCGGTGGCGAAGTTCGGCGCCGAGGACGCGTACCGGATGTACTTCACGCCCAACGGCGTCGAGCAGTCGACCCGCGCCTCGGTCGGCACGTACCGGGCGGCCCGGCTCAAGGCGCTCGGCGTCCGCGGCGTCGCGGACCTCTGCTCCGGGATCGGCGGCGACGCGATCGCCCTGGCCCGCGCCGGGATCTCCGTCCTCGCCGTCGACCGGGACCCGCTGACCGCCGAGGCGGTCCGGGCCAACGCGGCGGCGCTCGGCCTCGCGGAGCTGATCGAGGTGCGGTGCGCGGACGTGACCGAGATCGACACGAGCCCGTACGACGCGGTCTTCGTCGACCCGGCGCGGCGCGGCGGCCGGGGCAGGATCTTCGACCCCGAGGCGTACTCCCCGCCGCTCTCCTGGGCGATCGACGCGGCCCGCCGGGCGCCGCACGCCGCCCTGAAGGTGGCGCCGGGCATCCCGCACGAGGCGGTCCCCGAGGAGGCCGAGGCCGAGTGGATCTCGGACGGCGGGGACGTGAAGGAGGCCGTGCTCTGGTTCGGCACGGAGCCGGGCGCCCGCCGGGCCACGCTGCTGCCCTCCGGCGCCGGGCTCACCGGCCGGGGGCTGCCCGATCCGGCGGTCCGCCCGGTCGGCCGCTATCTGTACGAGCCGGACGGCGCCGTGATCCGCGCGCATCTCGTCGCCGAGGTGGCCCAGGAGCTGGACGGCGGCCTGATCGACGAGACGATCGCGTACGTGACGGCGGACGCGCTCGTCCCCACCCCGTACGCCGCCGCGTACGAGATCACCGACGAACTCCCCTTCAACCTGAAGAAGTTGAAGGCCCTGCTGCGGGAGCGCGAAGTCGGCACCCTCACCGTGAAGAAGCGCGGTTCGGCGGTCGAACCCGAGGAGATCCGCCGCAAGGTGAAGCCGAAGGGCCCCCACGCGGCGACGGTGCTGCTCACTCGGGTCGCGGGAGCCCCGACGATGCTGATCGGCCGGCCCGCGGGCGGTGGGCGGTGAGCCGCACCGCGAAGCGGTAGTGGCCGACGGCCTTCGCCAGGCCGGTCAGCCCCGTGACCCAGAGGATCAGGGCGACGCCCATGCCGTACGCGACCAGGCCGTAACCGTCGTCGCGGGTGGCGGCCGCCGGGACGGCGAAGCCCAGCCACAGGCCGGTCCCGCACATCGCGGCGGACAGCAGCAGCCAGCAGACGCTGAGGAGGGGAGCGCGCAGCCGGGCGTCCGTCGGGCCGTGCCGGTCGAGGACCGCCCACAGCACGAGGCGCTCACGGACGGTCCGGTCGCGCCGCAGGCTGCGGACGGTCAGCCACACGGCCGGGACGAGGATCCCGATGCCGGGGACCGCCGCGAGGACCCCGAGCATCGTCGTCATCGGGTCGGGGAGCGGCGCGCCGATCTCGATGAGCAGCACGCCGATCAGCGACCAGCCCAGTTCGAGCAGGAGGAACCAGACAAGGAACAGCGCGAGCCGCCCGCCGCCGAGCAGCCGCCTGCCGAGTTCGTCGAGCGCCAGCGCCCGGTCGGCGAGCCGCGCCTCCCGGTCGGGCCAGCTCTGGAGCTCGGCGGGCGGGGGCGGAGGAGGGAGCGGGGTACGCGGGGACATGCCAGCACCCTAAGGCGCGCCTCGCCGAAACGATTGACCCGGTGGGCCTCAGACGTAGTCCTCCAGGCGCGCCACCGTGAACCCCTGCTCCTGGATCTTCCGCAGCAGGGTCGCCGTCATCTCGGTCATCGTCCGGCCCTTGAGCTCGGACGGGCCCCGGAAGTGGGCCAGGATGATGTCGCCGGGGTGCAGCTTCCGGTCGCCGCGCTGGTACTGCATGTTCTTGATCTGCATGGACTCGCGCCACAGCACGATCGCGTCGAGACCGCACTCCCCCGCCGCCGCGCGCGTGGCCTCGTTCCAGTTGCCGTACGGCGGCCGGAAGAGCCGCGGGGTCGTGCCGTACCGCTGCTTCAGCTTCGTCTGCTGGCCGCAGATCTCCCGGCGCTGGGCCTCCGGGGAGAGGGTGCGCAGGTCGGGGTGGGTGAGGGTGTGGTTGGCGAGGCCGTGGCCCTGGGCGACGAGCGGCGCGAAGTACGGGTAGTCGGCGCGGATGGCGGCGTCCGTGAGGAACATCGTGACCGGGACCTTGAGGTCCTTCATCATCCGGACGAACTCGGGGTCCTTCTCGGCCCCGTCGTCGATCGTGATGAAGACGATCTTCTCGTGGGTGGGGATCTCGCTGATGACGGGCACCGGTCCGCCGGCCGCGCGGACCACGGGCTTGGCCGCGGGCGGGGCGGGCGGGGCGGCGAAGGGCTTCAGACCCCATCTCCGGTACGCGGCGGCAGCGGCGGCTCCCGGGGCTTCGGGCGCCTTGCGTCCGGCTTCCCTGGTGGGCGCGGTGGACGGGGAAGCCGTCGGGGCGGGGGCGGCTTCCGGCTTCTCCGTCGTGCAGCCGGTCACCAGGAGGGCGACGGCGGTCAGGGCCGCCCACAGCGCGATCGTCTTCTTCACACGCTGTGGGATGCCCGAAGCGATCGAAAGGTTGCTCTATTTCCGGACGCGTGTCGGCTATTCGATCGATTCGAAGCGCCAGCGGTGGACCGGACGGGTGATCAGTTCCGCGTCCGGCTCCGGCAGTTCGGGCAGCTCCGCGTCGAAGGTCTCCGCCTCCCACCAGGTGAGGACGAGGACCCGGTCCTGCGGGGCCCGGAAGAGCTCCCGGCGGACCGGCTCACGGGCGAGGACCCGGGCCCGTGCCCACTCCAGGAGCTCGGCGCCCCGGCCCTGGGCGGCCCTGGCCTCCCACATGAGCGTGAGCCTCACGAGTACAGGTTCTCCTTGCTGACCTCGTGCACGTGGTCGTGGTCGTGGTCGTGGGAACGCCCCGGCACGTGGGGGTCCGTCACCGGCAGGGACGAGTCCGCCGACAGCTCCAGGTCGGAGGCCGCCCTGCCCCGGGCGACCATCTCGGAGCCGAGGGCCGCGACCATCGCGCCGTTGTCGGTGCACAGGCCCGGCCGGGGCACCCGCAGCCGGATCCCGGCGCGCTCGCAGCGCTCCTCGGCGAGGGCCCGCAGCCGCGAGTTGGCGGCGACGCCGCCGCCGATCATCAGGTGGTCGACGCCCTCGTCCTTGCAGGCCCGGACGGCCTTGCGGGTGAGCACGTCGACGACCGCCTCCTGGAAGGACGCGGCGACGTCCCGTACGGGCACGTCCTCGCCGGCCGCCCGCTTGGCCTCGATCCAGCGGGCCACGGCGGTCTTGAGGCCGGAGAAGGAGAAGTCGTAGGCGGGGTCGCGGGAGCCGCTGAGGCCGCGCGGGAAGGCGATCGCCTCGGGGTCGCCCTCCTTGGCGAGCCGGTCGATGACCGGGCCGCCGGGGAAGCCGAGGTCGAGGACGCGGGCGATCTTGTCGAAGGCCTCGCCGGCCGCGTCGTCGATGGTGGCGCCCATCGGCCGCACGTCGGAGGTGATGTCGGTGGAGAGCAGCAGCGAGGAGTGCCCGCCGGAGACGAGCAGGGCCATCGTCGGCTCGGGCAGCTTGCCGTGCTCCAGCTGGTCGACGCAGATGTGCGAGGCCAGGTGGTTGACGCCGTAGAGCGGCTTGCCGAGGGCGTAGGCGTACGCCTTGGCGGCGGAGACGCCGACGAGCAGGGCGCCCGCGAGGCCGGGTCCGGCGGTGACGGCGATGCCGTCGAGGTCCTTCGCGGAGATCCCGGCCGTCTTCAGGGCGCGCTCGATCGTCGGGACCATGGCCTCCAGATGGGCGCGGGAGGCGATCTCGGGCACGACGCCGCCGAAGCGGGCGTGGGTGTCGACGCTGGAGGCGACGGCGTCGGCGAGGAGGGTGGTCCCGTGGACGATGCCGACGCCGGTCTCGTCGCAGGAGGTCTCGATGCCGAGTACCAGCGGTTCGTCAGCAGCCATCAGATCTCAGTCCCAGTTCCTTGAACGATCAGTCGCATCACGAGCGCGTCGACATTGCCCGGCTGGTAGTAGCCGCGCCGGAAACCGATGGGCTCGAAGCCGAAGCGCTCGTAGAGCTTCTGGGCCCGGGTGTTGTCCACGCGCACTTCGAGGAGGACCTCCTCGCACTCGAAGGCGGTGGCTTCCTTGAGCAGGTCGGTGAGGAGCCGGGCGCCGAGGCCCGTGCCCCACTGGTCGCGGGAGACGGCGATCGTCTGCACGTCGCCGAGTCCGCCGGCGGCGGCGAGCCCGGCGTACCCGACGAGACGGCCGTCGGCGGGGTCCTCCGCGACGACGTAGTGGCGGGTGGCCCGCGGTCCCCTGGCGTGCGCGAGCTCCGACCAGAACATCCCCTCGGACCATGCGTCCTCGGGGAACAGCTCGGCCTCGAGCGCGAGCACGGGCTCGATGTCCCACCAGCGCATCTCGCGCAGCACGGCCCCGGTCACCGCCCCGGCTCCGGTCACGGCGGCGCTCACTTGGGGGTGACCACCTTGTAGTTCTTCGGCACCTGCGCGTCGGGGCGCCGCAGGTACATCGGCAACGGGTCGAGGAAGCCGTCCTCGCCCTTGGCCAGCTTCTCGGCCGCGAGCCCGGCGAGCGCGGCGGCCGACTGGTGCTCGGGGTCGCGGGCGTCCGGGAAGGCCTCGGGGTAGAGGCGGGCGCCCGCGCCGACGACGGGGAGCCCGGCGAGCCGCTCGGCGATGTCGGCGGGCCGGTCGACGGACGCGTCACCCACACGGGTGCGGAAGTCCTCGTACCGCGCCCAGTACACCTCCTTGCGGCGCGCGTCCGTCGCGACGGCGAAGGGCCCGTCGATCCCGGAGGCGTACGCGAGGCCGTCGAGGGTGCACAGGCCGTGCACCGGCACGCCGAGCGCCGACGAGAAGGCCGCGGCCGTGACGAGGCCGACCCGGAGGCCGGTGTACGGGCCGGGGCCGACACCGACGACGATCCCGGTGACCGCGTCCAGTTTCAGCCCGGCCTCCTGGAGGACGCGGTCGACGGCGGGCAGCAGCAGCTCCCCGTGGCGGCGGGCGTCGACCTGACTCGACGAGGCGACGACGGCCTCGCCGTCGTGGAGGGCGACGGTGACGGCGGGGGTGGCGGTATCCATGGCGAGCAACAGCACGCGAACAGCCTACGGCTCCCGGGCACGCTGCCCCGAACCCCGGGGCGTCGGCTGCTACCGTCACCCTTCGATACGTACGTACGAGAGGTGGGCACGGTGGCAAGGAGCAGCTCGGGATTCGTGGCCGGGCTCACCGCGGCAGCCGTCGTCGCGGTCGGCGTCCTCGCCTACCAGGCCTCGGCGAACGCGCCGGCCGATCTGTCGGCGAAGCCGCGGACGTCGGGCACGGCCGCCCCCGCGATCTCGCCGAGCGGCGGCCCGAAGCAGCCGGCCAAGGACCCCCTCGCCGTCCCCGCCGGTTCGGGCAGCGGCGAGCGGGTGGTGTACTCGCTCGCCGACCGCCGGGTGTGGCTCGTGGACGGGAAGGGCCGGGCGACCCGCACGTTCAAGGTGTGGCCGAGCACGGTCGACCCGGTCCCCGGCGCGTACACGGTGACCTCGCGCTCGGGCTCGGTGCGCGGTTCGGACGGCGTGCAGATCGAGCACGTGGTGCGGTTCGCGACCGCCGAGGACGTGGCGATCGGCTTCAGCGCGGCGGTCGACGGCTCGACGCCGTCCCCGGACCCGGCCCGGAAGACCGGCGGCATCCGGATGAAGCGGGCCGACGGCGACGTGCTGTGGGCGTTCGCGGTGATCGGCGCGAAGGTCGTCGTCGTCGCCTGACCGGCCCGGCCGGGCCGCGGCCCGGCCGTGATCCGCCGGACGGGTTCTACGCCGCCTCGTCCCGCACGGCCTCGTTCCCTTCCCCCTGCTCGGACGGCTCCGGCGGCGGGGTCGAGAGGGCTCGGGCGGCCGCGCAGGACGCGAGCAGCTCACTCATCGGGACGTGGTCCCGGGCGGTTTCCGCGCGTTCGGGCGTCGCCATGCATGCCTCCCGTAGGTTAGGTGCACCTAACCAGCTTGTGCATCCATGTGACCACGGCGCGTGGGACCCACGCAACACCTTCCCGACACGTTGTCGGAATCTACGTGCGTTCAGACCAGCGCGAGGTCCTCCTCGGCCCAGCGCGCGCCGATCCCGCGCAGCACGACCGTGCGCCGGTCGTCGTCGGTGTCGCCGGTCACCCGGTGGATGAGGAGGTGCAGCCGGTCGTCGGTCAGCTCCTCGACCTTGCCGTCACCCCATTCGACGACGACCACGGACTCGGGCAGCGAGACGTCCAGGTCGAGGTCCTCCATCTCGTCGAGGCCGCCGCCGAGGCGGTACGCGTCGACGTGGACCAGGGCCGGGCCGCCGACCAGGGACGGGTGGACACGGGCGATGACGAAGGTCGGGGAGGTGACGGCGCCCCGCACCCCGAGCCCCTCGCCGAGGCCGCGGGTCAGGGTCGTCTTCCCGGCGCCGAGCTCACCGGTGAGCATCACGAGGTCGCCGGGGCGGAGGACCTTCGCGAGCCGGCGGCCGAGCTCCTGCATCTGCTGCGGGGACTCGACGGAGAGGGTGGCGCCGGAGACGGGCTGGTCGGCGCCGGGAACGGACTGGTGCGCTGCTTCCATACCCGCAAACTTAGCTCGTACGGAACGGCTCCCCGGCCGGGACGGCACCGGCCCGCACCAGCAGGTCGGCCAGCCGGTCGGTGACCGCCTCCGGGTGCTCCAGCATCACCAGATGGCCCGCGTCCGGGACGATGACGAGCTCCGCGTCCGGCAGCAGGCCGGCGATGGCCTCGGTGTGCGAGCTGGGGGTGACCAGGTCGTTGTCCCCGGCGAGCGCGAGCACCGGCAGCTCGCGCAGGACGGCGAGGGCGGCGGCCTTGTCGTGCTCGGCGAAGGCCGGGTAGAAGGCGGCGACCACGTCGATCGGGGTCGACTCGATCATCCGCTCCGCGAAGCGGGCGACCGCCGGGTCCACGTCCTTCGACGCGAACGAGTACTTCTTGATCAGCCCCGCGAAGAGGTCGGCGGTCGCCCGGCGCCCCCGCTCGACCAGCTCCGCCTGGGAGCCGAGGGCCCGCAGGACGCCCGGCAGGACCCGCCGGACGGCGTTGACGCCGGCGAGCGGCAGCCCGTACGTCACCTCCGCCAGCTTCCCCGACGAGGTGCCGACGAGGGCGACGCCGACGACCCGGTCGCGGATCAGCTCCGGGTACTGCTCGGCGAGCGCCATCACCGTCATGCCGCCCATGGAGTGCCCGACGAGGACGAGCGGCCCCTCGGGTGCGGCGACGTCGAGGACGGCCTTGAGGTCACGGCCGAGCCGGTCGATGGAGACGGGCGCCCCGCCGGGCCCGGCCTGGGAGTTCCCGGAGCGGCCGTGGCCGCGCTGGTCCCAGTGGACGGTGCGGACGAGACCGCGCAGGGCGGCCCGCTGGAAGTGCCAGGAGTCCTGGTTGAGGCAGTAGCCGTGGCTGAAGACGACGGTGACGGGGGCGGGCTCCTTCCGCCCGAAGAGCCGTCGGCGGCGGCCGGCCGACGAGGCCTCCTGCTCGACCTCGTCCACCTCGTAGTGGAGGACGGTCCCGTCGTCGGCGAGCGCCCGGCCGGGCGTGCCGCGCAGCCCGCCGTACGGGCCGGTCGCGTCCAGGGCGAGCCGTGCCTTCTGCCGTACGGAACGGCCGACGGTGAGCCGCTCCACGGCGACCCCGGCGGCCGCTCCGGCGGCGAGGACGCCTATCGCGGCACCGGCGAACCCGGCACGCCGCCAGCTGCTCCCACTCGACTCCGCCATGGCGGGCTACTCCCCCAGGTAGACCCGCGGGACGCGCGCCCCGATCCGGGTGACGATCTCGTACGCGATGGTGTCGGCGGCCACCGCCCAGTCCTCGGCGGTCGGCTCGCCCCGGTCGCCGGGGCCGAAGAGCACGGCCTCGGTGCCGGGCTCGGGGGCGTCCCCGCCGAGGTCGACCACGAACTGGTCCATGGCGACCCGCCCGGCCACCGTGCGGACCCGGTCGCCGACGAGCACCGGACCGCGCCCGGAGGCGTGCCGGGGCACCCCGTCCGCGTACCCCAGCGGGACGAGTCCCAGGGTGGTCTCGCCCTCGGTGACGTAGTGGTGCCCGTAGCTCACCCCGTGCCCGGCGGGCACGTGCTTGACCAGCGCCACGCTCGCCTTGAGCGACATGACGGGCCGCAGGCCGAGCTCGGCGGAGGTGCCGAGCTCGGGGCTCGGCGAGACGCCGTACATCGCGATGCCGGGCCGGACCAGGTCGAAGTGGGCCTCGGGCAGGGTGAGGGTGGCCGGGGAGTTCGCGATGTGCCGGACCTCGGGCCGGACGCCCGCCTGCTCGGCGTGGTCCAGCATCGAGCGGAAGACGTCGAGCTGGGCGGCGATGGAGGGGTGGTGCGGCTCGTCGGCGCAGGCGAAGTGCGACCAGAGGCCGGTCACCTTCACGTGTCCGTCGACCTCCGCCTTCAGGGCGGCCCCGACCAGCTCGGGCCAGTCGGCGGGCTGGCAGCCGTTGCGGCCGAGACCGGTGTCGGCCTTGAGCTGGATCCGGGCGGTCCTCCCGACCGCCCTGGCCGCCTCGACGACCGCGTCCAGGGCCCACATGCCGCTGACGGACATGTCGAGGCCTGCCTCGATGCCCTGGTCCCAGGGGTCCCCGGGGGTCCAGAGCCAGCACAGGACGGGCACGTCCGTGATCCCGGCGGCGCGCAGCGCGAGCGCCTCGTGCGGGGTGGCCGTGCCGAGCCAGTCCGCGCCCGCGTCCAGAGCGGCGCGGGCGCAGCGCAGGGCGCCGTGTCCGTACGCGTCGGCCTTGACCACGGCCATGATCCGGACGTGGGGGGCGACGCGGGCGCGCAGCGTGCGGACGTTCGCACGCAGCGCGCCGAGGTCGATCTCGGCGCGGGCCCTGGGGGGCGGAGGTGTCTCAGTCATCGCGCCCAGTCTCTCAGGTGTCAGTGCCCGGGCCGCTTTCCCCAGATGTAGACCCGGTCACCCTTACGGAGGACGCCCCAGAGTTTCCGCGCGTCGGCGTAGCTCAGATTGACGCAGCCACGGCTGCCGCCGGGCGTGGCGAGCTGCCCGTAGACGGCGTGGAAGGCCTGGCCCCCGCTGAAGAACTGGGCGTACGGCATGGGGGTGTCGTAGATGGACGACCAGTGGTCCTTGTGGCGCCAGTAGACGGTGTGCCAGCCGGTGCGGGTGGCGTAACCGGGCCGCCCGGTCCGTACGTTGACAACCTGGTACGTCACCTTCTTTCCTTTTCGCACCCACATGAGCTGGCGGTCGAGGTCGACGCAGGCGACGGCGTACGTCTTCACCGGGCAGCGCCGGCCCGGGTCGAGGTTCTTCCGGGCGGCGAGCAGCTCGGCGCGGGCCCAGGTGACGGGCCCGGCGTACCCGGCGGCCGGCTTGATCTTCTCCTTCACCTGGAAGGCGCGGATCGCCCGGCAGTCGGCGGCGGACTGCTTCCCGTCGACCCGCAGTCCCAGCAGCCGCTCGACCCGCCGCTGATAGGTGCTCGCCTTCGCGGTACAGGCCGTGCCGGCGGCTCCGACGGCGCTGCGCGGCAGGTACTCGACCAGCTCGTCGACCTCCTCCTCGGGCTCGGGCACGGGAACGTCGCCCTCCGGCGGAAGGGGCGGCAGCACCTGATCGGGCGTGTCCATCGGATACTCGGCCGACCCGGCACCGACGACCCCGGGCACGAGCGGATCGGGATCGCCGACGGGAGGGGCGGCGAGGACGGGGGTGCCGGGGTCCGGCGGGGCGGCGAGGGCCACGGGGCCCAGCGCGAGCGAGGCGGCGAGGACGAGGAACAACGGCGCGGTACGACTTCTCCAACTGGTCACCCCACCCACCCAATCCGCCCCGCGCCCCGGCAGCGCGCGGGAACCCACGGCTGGGTCAACGGTGTTCGCCCGAGTGGGGGTGGACCCGACGTCGTCCGCTACGCCCCCGCCGTCACGTCCCGCCACGCCCCCCGCAGCGAGTCCGCCACCTCCGTGGCCGTCACCGGCGCGCCCCCCTCCGCCGCCCGCCGGGCGGCGAGCCCGTGCAGATAGGCCGCGCAGGAGGCCGCGTCCAGGGCGGGAAGGCCCGCCGCGAGGAGGGAGCCGGCGAGCCCGGACAGGACGTCGCCGCTGCCCGCCGTCGCCAGCCAGGACGTCCCGGTCGGGTTGACCCGTACGGGCTCGCCGTCCGCCCCGCACACCACCGTCGTCGAACCCTTCAGGAGGACCGTCGCCCCGAAGCGGTCCGCCAGTTCGCGCACCGCCGCGAGCCGCCCCGCCTCGACCTCCTCCCGCGCGACGCCGAGCAGCGCCGCCGCCTCGCCGGCGTGCGGGGTCAGCAGGGTCGCAGCCGTACGGGCCCGGACGGCGTCCGGCGCGAGCCCCCGCAGTCCGTCCGCGTCGACGAGCACGGGAACGTCCGAGGCCAGGACCTCCGTGACGGCGACCCCGGCGCCCGGGCCCTCCCCGAGACCGGGCCCGACGACCCACGCCTGGACCCGGCCCGCCTTGTCGGGGGGCCCGGGGTGCACCAGCGTCTCGGGGTGCGCGGCGATCACGGCGTCGCCGGCGTGGCCCACGTACCGCACCGCCCCCGCCCCGCCGCGCAGCGCGCCCGCCACGGCGAGCACGGCGGCACCGGGGTAGCGGGCGGAGCCGGCGAGGACACCGACGACGCCCCGCCGGTACTTGTCGCTCTCGGCGCCCGGCACCGGCAGCAGCCGCGCCAGGTCCTCGTGCTGGAGGGCCTCCAGGTCCGGCACGCCGGGCAGCACCTCGCCGAGCCCGATGTCGACGAGCCGCAGCGCTCCCGCGTACTCCCGGGCCGGGTCGACGAGCAGGCCCGGCTTGTACGCCCCGAACGTGATCGTCGCGTCGGCCCGCAGCGCCTCGCCGTGGACCTCCCCGGTGTCGGCGTCGACGCCGCTCGGCAGATCGACGGCGACGACGACGGCGTCCGAACCGCGCGCGGCCCGGGCGACGGGCACGGCCCCGGGGCGCAGGCCCCCGCGTCCTCCGATGCCGGTGATGCCGTCGAGGACGAGGTCGGCGGCGGCGAGGGGCCCGAACGGCTCGTCGGCGACCCGTCCGCCGACCGCCCGGAGCGCCGCGAGCCCGCCCTCGTGCGCCCGCTCCCCGAGCAGCACCGCCGTGACGCCGGCGCCGCGCCGGGCGAGCCGGGCCCCGGCGTACAGGGCGTCGCCGCCGTTGTCGCCGCTGCCGACGAGCAGGACGACCCGGGCGCCGTACACCCGCCCCTTCCCGAGCAGCGAACAACAGGCGGCGGCGAGGCCGGCGGCGGCGCGCTGCATGAGGGCGCCGTGCGGCAGACGGGCCATGAGCTCGGCCTCGGCGGCCCGTACGGTCTCCACGCGATAAGCGGTACGCATGCCCAGCAGTCTGCCGCGAGCACGGCCTCTCCGCAGGCACACCCTCACCGGGCGGCGGGGTCACCCCTCCGCGATCACCACCGCCGACGCCACCCCCGCGTCATGGCTCAGCGACACGTGCCAGTGCCGGACGCCCAGTTCCGCCGCCCGCGCCGCCACCGTCCCCCGTACCCGCAGCCGCGGCTGCCCGCTGCCCTCGACGTACACCTCCGCGTCGGTCCAGTGCAGTCCGCCCGGAGCGCCGAGCGCCTTCGCGAGTGCCTCCTTCGCGGCGAAGCGCACCGCGAGCGAGGCGAGCCCGCGCCGTTCGCCGCTCGGGAGGAGCACTTCGCGCTCGACGAAGAGGCGCTGGAGCAGCCCCGGCGTCCGCTCGATGGACACGGCGAAGCGGTCGATCTCCGCCACGTCGATCCCCACCCCAATGATCATTTCCCACTCACTCCACGGTCACGGATTTGGCCAGGTTGCGCGGCTGGTCGACCTCGTTGCCCCGCGCGGTGGCGAGCTCGCAGGCGAAGACCTGGAGCGGCACGGTGGCGACCAGCGGCTGGAGCAGCGTAGGCGTGGCGGGGATGCGGACGAGGTGGTCGGCGTACGGGACGACGGCCTCGTCGCCCTCCTCCGCGATGACGATGGTCCGTGCTCCGCGGGCCCGGACCTCCTGGATGTTCGAGACGATCTTGTCGTGGAGGACGGAGCGGCCGCGCGGCGAGGGCACGACCACGACGACCGGCAGGTCCTTCTCGACGAGCGCGATCGGCCCGTGCTTGAGCTCGCCCGCCGCGAAGCCCTCGGCGTGCATGTAGGCGAGTTCCTTGAGCTTGAGCGCGCCTTCCAGGGCCACCGGGTGGCCGACGTGCCTGCCGAGGAAGAGGACCGTGTTCTTGTCGGCGAGGGACCGGGCGAGGGCCCGTACCGGCTCCATGGTCTCCAGGACGCGCTCGACCTCGTCGCCGATCCGGGCGAGGTCGCGGACGACGGCGTGGATCTCGTCGCCCCACTTGGTGCCGCGCACCTGGCCGAGGTAGAGGGCGAGCAGGTAGCAGGCGACGAGCTGCGTGAGGAAGGCCTTGGTGGAGGCCACGGCGACCTCGGGCCCGGCGTGCGTGTAGAGCACGGCGTCCGATTCCCGGGGGATGGTCGAGCCGTTCGTGTTGCACACGGCGAGCACCTTCGCGCCCTGTTCCCGGGCGTGTCGGAGCGCCATGAGGGTGTCCATGGTCTCGCCGGACTGGGAGATCGCGATGACGAGGGTGCGCTGGTTCAGGATCGGGTCGCGGTAGCGGAACTCGCTGGCGAGTTCGACCTCGCAGGGAATGCGGGTCCAGTGCTCGATGGCGTACTTGGCGATGAGTCCGGCGTGGAAGGCGGTGCCGCAGGCGACGACGACGACCTTGTCGGCCTCGCGGAGCACGGCGTCGGGGATGCGCACCTCGTCGAGGGTGAGCCGGCCGGCCGCGTCGATCCGCCCGAGCAGGGTGTCGGCGACGGCCTTGGGCTGCTCGGCGATCTCCTTGAGCATGAAGGAGGCGTAGCCGCCCTTCTCGGCGGCGGAGGCGTCCCAGTCGACGTGGTAGGCCCGGACGTCGGCGGGCGCGCCGTCGAAGTCGGTGACGGTGACGCCGTCCCTGGTCAGCTCGACGACCTGGTCCTGCCCGAGTTCGATGGCGGAGCGGGTGTGGGCGATGAACGCGGACACGTCGGAGGCGAGGAAGTTCTCCCCCTCCCCCACGCCGACGACGAGCGGCGAGTTCCGGCGGGCGCCGACGACGGCGCCGGGCTGGTCGGCGTGGACGGCGACGAGGGTGAAGGCCCCGTCGAGGCGGCGGCAGACGAGCCGCATGGCCTCGGCGAGGTCGCCGACGGAGGAGAACTCCTCGGCGAGGAGGTGGGCGACGGTCTCGGTGTCGGTCTCGGAGAGCAGCGCGTGGCCGCGCTCGACGAGCTCCTCCCTGAGGGCGGCGAAGTTCTCGATGATGCCGTTGTGGACGACGGCGACGCGCCCGGCGTTGTCCAGGTGCGGATGGGCGTTGGCGTCGGTGGGCCCGCCGTGGGTGGCCCAGCGGGTGTGCCCGATGCCGACGGAGCCGCCGGGCAGCGGCCGGTCGACGAGCTCCTTCTCCAGGTTGACGAGCTTGCCCGCCCTCTTGGCCGCGGCGATCCCCCCGTCGGAGAGCACCGCGACACCGGCCGAGTCGTAGCCCCGGTATTCGAGCCGCTTGAGGCCCGTGACCACCACATCAAGCGCCGACTGCCCGCCGACGTAACCCACGATTCCGCACATGACGGCAGGCTACGCCGGAACCCCTCCCACCGGCCGGAGTCGGCGCGGGGCGCGCCCCCGCCCGTGTCGCGGGGGGGCGGGGGCGCACCGGAGGGGCCGGGGTCAGCCGAGCTTGGCGGCCTGCGCGTCGATGACGGCCTTCGGCAGCTCCTTGACGCCACCGGGGGCGAAGCTGATCGTCGAGAAGGACGCGAGCGTGTTGCCCTGGCGGAAGACGACGAGCTTGCTGGTGAACGGCTGGCCCTCCAGGTCGGAGGTGACGGTGAAGGCGACCGCCTCGTCACCCGCGGTGGCGCTCTCCGGGGCGACCTTGGAGACCTTGGTCTTCTCCGTGCCGTGGACGACCGCGAACCCGCCGGCGCACTCGGTGCCGGCCGTCTTCACCGAGGCGAAGGCCTCCTGGGCGCCCTGTCCGTCGTACGAACCGAGCGTCACCGCCGTCACCTGCACGCCGAGGCCGCCGAGGAGCGCGTCCTCCGGCGAGGCCGTCGCGTCCTTCTTCGGCTCGGCGAGCACCTTGCGCTGCGCCGACGCGGCGGGCGAGCCGGGCGAGATGAAGGACATGGCGTGGGCGATCGGCTTGCAGGCGGCCTTGTCGGTGGTGACCTTGTCCGCCGGGACCACGTCCTCGGTGTCGGCCTTCTTCACCTGGTGGCCCTTGATGTCGCCCTGCTCGACGATCAGCTTGTCCAGCTCGGCGGCGGACAGCGCCTTCGCGGCGGGCGCGCTGCTCGTGGCGGAGGCGCTCGGCGCGGAGCCCTTGCCGCCCTTGTCCGAGTCGGCCTTCTCCCCGCCCCCGCACGCGGTGACGAGCAGCGCGAGGGAGACGGCGGTGGTGGTGACGGCGGTGCTCCGGATGAACGTACGCATGCGTGTGGTGCTCTCTGTTCTCATCGTGCCGCCTCGGGGCGGCTCCCCCCGCGAAGGACAGGAGCCCACGCGGCATCAGCATGATCACCCTAGAGGCAGGATCGGACAATGGTTTTTGTCGCGTGACCGACCCCACGACCCACGGAGCCCGCCGACCCCCGACAATGGCGGGGTGATCACTTCGCCGCCACGAAGCGCCAGCGGGGACGCCCCCGACGCAGACCCCGGCAACGGTGCCGGGACCGGAGAGGGCGCCGGCCAGGGGAGCCCCCGGAACGGGACCGGGCACCGCCGGCCGTCCGAGGCGACCCCGTACGTCGACCTCACCCGGGCCGAGTGGAGCGCCCTGCGCGACAAGACGCCGCTCCCGCTGACCGCCGACGAGGTCGAGCGGCTCCGCGGCCTCGGGGACGTCATCGACCTCGACGAGGTGCGGGACATCTACCTCCCGCTGTCCCGGCTGCTCAATCTGTACGTGCAGGCCACCAGCGGCCTCCGCGGCGCGCTGAACACCTTCCTCGGCGAGAGCGCCGAGCAGCGCGGCACCCCCTTCGTCATAGGGGTCGCCGGTTCGGTGGCGGTCGGCAAGTCCACGGTCTCCCGGCTGCTGCAGGCGCTGCTCGCCCGCTGGCCGGAGCACCCGCGCGTGGAGCTGGTGACCACGGACGCCTTCCTCTACCCGATGGAGGAGCTGAAGGCGCGCGGCCTGATGTCCCGCAAGGGTTTCCCCGAGTCGTACGACCGCCGGGCCCTGACCCGCTTCGTCGCGGACGTCAAGGCGGGCAAGGAGGAGGTCTCGGCCCCGGTCTACTCGCACCTGATCTACGACCGCGTGCCCGGCGAGCGGCTCGTCGTCCGCCGCCCGGACATCCTCATCGTGGAGGGGCTGAACGTCCTCCAGCCGGCCCTCCCCGGCAAGGACGGCCGCACCCGCGTCGGCCTCGCCGACTACTTCGACTTCTCGGTGTACGTGGACGCCCGGCCCGAGGACATCGAGCGCTGGTACCTGAACCGCTTCCGGAAGCTGCGCGACACCGCCTTCCAGGACCCGTCCTCGTACTTCCGGCGCTGGACGCAGGTCTCCGAGGAGGAGGCCTTCGACTACGCCCGCACGATGTGGCGGACCATCAACAAGGTGAACCTCCTGGAGAACGTGGCCCCGACCCGCGGCCGGGCGACCCTCGTCGTCCGCAAGGGCTCCGACCACAAGGTGCAGCGTCTGAGCCTGCGGAAGCTCTGACCTCCGTACGCTCTCCCCATGCTGCATCTCCGCATGATCGTCCCGCCCGACCGCACCTCCGCCGCGGTCCAGTTGATCGAGTCGACGGTCGGCACCACCCATCTGGTGGTGCTGACCGGAGCCGCCCGGGACCCCTCGGGCGATCTGGTGCTGTGCGACGTGGCCCGCGAGGCGGGGGACGAGCTGCTGCACGGGCTGCGGCAGCTGAGGATCGACGAGGACGGCTCGATCGCCGTCGAGAACATCGACCTCTCCCTCTCCACCCGCGCGGACGCGGCCGAGCACGAGGCCCCGGGCGAGCCCGCGGACGCGGTGATCTGGGAGCAGCTGGCGGGGGCGACGCACGAGGAGTCGACGCTCTCGATCACGTACAGCGCGTTCATGATCCTGGCGACGATGATCGCGGCCTGCGGTGTCGTCCTGGACAACGCGATCCTGATCGTGGGCGCGATGGCGGTCGGCCCGGAGTTCGGGCCGCTGGCCGGCATCTGTACGGCGATCGTGCAGCGCGCCCCGAAGCTGGCGGCGCGGTCGCTGATCGCGCTGCTCGTCGGCTTCGCGGCGGCGATCGTGGCGACGACGGTGTTCAGCCTGGGGATGGACGCCCTCGACCTGTTCAGCAGGGCGCAGCTGGACGCGGACCGGCCCAACACCAGGTTCATCTGGCAGCCGGACCCGTTCTCCTTCGTGGTGGCGCTGCTCGCGGGCGCGGCCGGCACCCTCTCGCTGACCTCGGCGAAGTCCGGGGCCCTGGTGGGCGTGGCCATCTCGGTGACGACGGTCCCGGCGGGCGCGAACGCGGCGGTGGCGCTCAGCTACGGCGAGGTGGGCCAGATGTGGGGCTCGGTCGAGCAGCTGCTGCTCAACCTCTTCGGCATCGTCCTGGCCGGGGTCCTGACCCTGTACGGACAGAAGCTGCTGTGGCGCACCCAGCGCGGCCGATGGCGCCGCGAACCGAAGCTCTGAGGCTCCACGGCTCCACGGCTCCACGGCTCCACGGGAACGAGCGAGGGCCCCCGCCGGCGCACGGCGGGGGCCCTCCTCTGCATGACGGTGCCTCAGAAAGGCTAGCCCAGCGCGGACTTCACGACGTCCGCGAGGCGCTGCGCGACCGCGCGGGCCTGCTCGATGTCGGCGGCCTCGACCATGACGCGGACCAGCGGCTCAGTGCCGGAGGGGCGCAGCAGGACGCGGCCGGTGGAGCCGAGCTCGCGCTCGGCGGCGGTGACGGCCGCGGCGAGCTCGCCGGAGGTGGTCACCCGGGACTTGTCGACGTCCTTGACGTTGATGAGGATCTGCGGGAGCCGCTCCATGACGCCGGCGAGGTCCGCGAGCGACTTGCCGGTGGCGGCGACGCGGGCGGCCAGCATCAGACCGGTGAGGGTGCCGTCGCCGGTGGTGGCGTGGTCGAGCACGATGACGTGTCCCGACTGCTCGCCGCCGAGCGCGTAGCCGTTCTCCTTCATGGACTCCAGGACGTAGCGGTCGCCGACCGCGGTCTGGACGAGGTTCAGGCCCTCGCGCTCCATGGCGAGCTTGAAGCCCAGGTTGGACATGACGGTGGCGACGACGGTGTCGCCGCGCAGGGTGCCGGCCTCGCGCATGGCGAGGGCGAGCACGGCGAGGATCTGGTCGCCGTCGACCTCGTTGCCGGCGGCGTCCACGGCGAGGCAGCGGTCGGCGTCGCCGTCGTGGGCGATGCCCAGGTCGGCGCCGTGCTCGACGACGGCGGCCTTGAGCAGCTCCAGGTGGGTGGAGCCGCAGCCGTCGTTGATGTTGAGGCCGTCCGGCTCGGCGCCGATGGTGACGACCTGCGCGCCGGCGCGGGAGAAGGCCTCGGGCGAGACGCGGGCGGCGGCGCCGTGGGCCTCGTCGAGGACGATCCTGAGGCCGTCGAGACGGTTGGGGAGGACGGACATGAGGTGGGAGACGTACGTCTCGAAGCCCTCGCCGAAGTCGCGCACGCGGCCGACGCCGGCACCGGTCGGGCGCTCCCACGGGGCGCCGGTGCGGTGCTCCTCGTACACGGCCTCGATCTTGTCCTCCAGCTCGTCGGCGAGCTTGTGGCCGCCGCGGGCGAAGAACTTGATGCCGTTGTCGGGCATGGCGTTGTGGCTGGCGGAGAGCATCACGCCGAGGTCGGCGCCGAGGACGCCGGTGAGGTGGGCCACGGCCGGGGTGGGCAGGACGCCGACGCGCAGCACGTCGACGCCGGCGCTGGCGAGGCCCGCGACGACGGCCGCTTCGAGGAACTCTCCGGAGGCGCGCGGGTCCCGCCCGACCACGGCGGTCGGCCGGTGGCCCTCGAAGGTGCCCGCCTCGGCGAGCACGTGCGCGGCCGCGACCGACAGGCCGAGCGCCAGCTCCGCCGTCAGGTCCGCGTTGGCGACGCCGCGTACGCCGTCCGTGCCGAAGAGTCGTCCCACAGCTGTCCTCCGAAAATACGTGCCCAAGCGAAAGAGAAAGAGGTTATGAAAAAACGTACGCCCCGACGGCACGGGCAGTGCCGCCGGGGCGTACGAAAGCAGACCGAGCAGGCGTGATTAGCGCTTGCTGTACTGCGGAGCCTTGCGGGCCTTCTTGAGACCGGCCTTCTTCCGCTCGACCGCACGGTCGTCACGGGAGAGGAAGCCGGCCTTCTTCAGCGCCGGGCGGTTGTTCTCGACGTCCGCCTCGTTCAGCGCACGGGCCACACCGAGGCGCAGGGCGCCGGCCTGGCCGGAGACACCGCCACCCGCGATGCGGGCGATGACGTCGTAGCGGTTGTCGAGCTCGAGCACCTTGAAGGGCTCGTTGACTTCCTGCTGGTGCACCTTGTTGGGGAAGTAGTCCTCAAGGGTGCGACCGTTGATCTTCCACTTGCCGGTGCCCGGAACGATCCGGACGCGGGCGATGGCGTTCTTGCGACGGCCCAGGCCGGCGGCCGGCTGCGGGTCGCCGAAGCGGGACGCGAGCGACTCGGAGGTGTACTCACCCTCGACGAGCTCGGTCTCGGTGGTGTACTCCTCGACGCCCTCGAACTCGTCGACGGGGGTCTCGGGGGTGGTCTCGGCCACGATTCTCCTCAGATTTCTTTCGTTCTTAGGGGGTGTGGCCGGAACTACTGCGCGACCTGGGTGATCTCGAACGGAACCGGCTGCTGGGCAGCGTGCGGGTGGTTCTCGCCCGCGTAGACCTTCAGCTTCGAGAGCATCTGACGGCCCAGGGAGTTCTTGGGGATCATGCCCTTGATGGCCTTCTCGACGGCCTTCTCGGGGTTCTTGGCGAGCAGCTCGTCGTAACGGACGGAGCGCAGACCACCCGGGAAGCCGGAGTGGCGGTAGGCCATCTTCTGGGTCTTCTTGTTGCCGGACAGGTGGACCTTGTCAGCGTTGATGATGATGACGAAGTCGCCCATGTCCATGTGCGGGGCGTAGACGGGCTTGTGCTTGCCTCGCAGGAGGTTCGCAGCCGTCGTCGCCAGACGGCCCAGGACGATGTCCTGCGCGTCGATGATGTGCCACTGGCGAGTGACATCGCCGGGCTTGGGGCTGTACGTACGCACTTCGTAGCCTTCGCTTCTTCAGTGGATGGAGTCCAGACACACCTGAAGCGATCATGCAGCTGGGGCCTGCACTGCCGGGTCACCGCCCGTATGCGAGCCACTGGTAACTGCTCCAGGGAACCTGCGTAAGGGCCCTTCGCGTGAGAACGACGAAGCCAATACGCATAACAAACGGCAACAGTACCCGCGCGCCCCCGCCAGGGTCAAAACGACCGGTGCCCCCGGCTGTGGGCAATCGTTCCGCAGGGCGAGGGGGTCCCCCCTGCTCGAGCGAAGCCGAGAGCTCGGGGGAGGGTGGGCACAGCCCCGAACGCGCCCCCCGCGCCCAGGGCCCGCCCCACGACCACCTACCGGACCCTGTCCACCCGCCGCTCGTCCCACACGGGCTCGCTGGTCTCCCGTACGACCCCGTCGGCCCCGAAGACCAGGAACCGGTCGAAGCTCTTCGCGAACCACCGGTCGTGGGTCACCGCGAGAACCGTCCCGTCGTACGACTCCAGACCGTCCTGGAGCGCCTCCGCGGACTCCAGGTCCAGGTTGTCCGTCGGTTCGTCGAGCAGCAGCGCCGTCGTCCCCGCCAGCTCCAGGAGCAGGATCTGGAACCGCGCCTGCTGCCCGCCCGACAGCCTGTCGAACGACTGGTCCCCCTGCCGCTCCAGCTCGTACCGCCGCAGCATCGACATCGCCGCGCCCCGGTCCTTGGCGTGCTCGGTCCACAGGATGTCGACCAGCGGCCGCCCGGTCAGCTCCGGGTGCGCGTGGGTCTGCGCGAAGTGCCCCGGCACGACCCGGGCGCCGAGCTTCCACGTACCCGTGTGGGCGACCGACGGGTCCCCCGCGAGCAGCCGCAGGAAGTGGGACTTCCCGGAGCCGTTCGAACCGAGGACGGCGACCCGCTCCCCGTAGAAGATCTCCAGCGAGAACGGCTTCATCAGGCCGGTCAGCTCAAGGTTCTCGCAGGTCACGGCCCGCACCCCGGTCCGCCCGCCGCGCAGCCGCATCCGGATGTCCTGCTCGCGCGGCGGCTCCGGCGGCGGCCCCGCCTCCTCGAACTTCCTCAGCCGGGTCTGCGCGGCGGCGTACCGGGAGGCCATCTCGTGGCTGACCGCGGCCGCCTGCCGCAGGGTGACCACCAGCTTCTTCAGCTGCGCGTGCTTCTCGTCCCAGCGCCGCTTCAGCTCCTCGAAGCGGGCGAACCGCTCCCGCCGGGCCTCGTGGAAGGTGTCGAAGCCGCCGCCGTGCACCCAGACGTCCGATCCGGCCGGGCCCGGCTCGACCGCGATGATCTTCTGGGCGCCCCGGGAGAGCAGCTCCCGGTCGTGGGAGATGAAGAGCACGGTCTTGCGGGTCTCCCGCAGCCGCTCCTCCAGCCACCGCTTGCCCGGCACGTCGAGGTAGTTGTCCGGCTCGTCGAGGAGCAGCACCTCGTCGGGGCCGCGCAGCAGCGACTCCAGGACGAGCCGCTTCTGCTCGCCGCCGGAGAGCGTCCTGACCTCCCGGAACTGCGCCTTCTCGTACGGGACGCCGAGCGCGGCCATGGTGCAGATGTCCCAGAGGGTCTCCGCCTCGTACCCCTGCACCTCGGCCCAGTCGCTGAGGGCCTGCGCGTACTTCATCTGCGCGGCCTCGTCGTCGACCGTCATGATCAGGTGCTCGGCCTCGTCGACCGCCTTCGCGGCCTCCCGGATCCGGGGCTGGGCGACCGAGACGAGCAGGTCGCGGACGGTGGACCCGTCCCGTACGGAGCCGACGAACTGCGGCATCACGCCGAGGCCGCCGCTGACCTTGACCGTGCCGCCGTGCGGCTGGAGCTCCCCGGCGATCATCCGGAGCAGCGTGGTCTTGCCGGCGCCGTTCGCCCCGACGAGGGCGACGACGGCGCCCTCCCCGACCCGGAAGGAGGCGTCCCCGAGCAGGACCCTCCCGTCGGGAAGGTAGTACTCCAGATGCGCGGCCTCGACATGTCCCATGGGATGCATTGTCACCGCCCGCTGGGGCCCCGCCCAACCGGTTTAGGATGCGCGGCATGAGCTTTGGGGGACCGCAGTGGCCGCAGGAGCCGCAGCAACAGGGGCAGCAGGGGTACGGACAGCAGCCCGGATACGGACAGCAGGCACCGGGACAGCAGCAGGGGTACGGGTATCCGCACCCCCAGCAGCCGGCGCAGCCGAACCCGTTCCCGGGCGCGCAGGGCAGCGGTGAGACGCCCGACTGGGGCGCCCTGGCCGACGCCTCGGCCTCGCGCGGCCGCCGCAAGCGCCTCCTGATGATCGTCGGCGGGGTCGTGGCCACGGTGGCCGTGGGCGCGATCGTGGCGACCGCCGTCGTGAGCACCAACAAGAAGAACGACGAGGCCAAGAACGGCCCGGTCCCCACCGGCACGGTCTCCCCCACCGGCACGCCGACCCCCGAGCCGACCTTCTCGTCGGTGGCGCCGCCGCCCCCGCCGAACCCGAAGGACTACATCTCGGACCCGAAGAAGGACAAGGCCCCGCTCACCGCCGAGGGCCTCTTCCCGGGCAAGAAGATGAGCATGAACGGCCGCGCGTACAAGAAGGGCGCGACCTCCGCCACGACGAACTGCGCGGCCGTCACGCAGGGCGGCCTCGGCAGCGTCCTGAAGCGGAACGGCTGCCAGCGGGTGCTGCGCGCCACCTATGTGAAGGACGGCGTGGCGATCACCGTCGGTGTCGCCGTCTTCCCGTCCGAGGCGGCCGCCCAGAAGGCGAAGGACCAGGCCACCGGCGGCGTCGCGCCCCTGACGGGCGCGGGCGTGGGTGATTTCTGCCACGCCACGGTCTGTCTGCGCCGCTCGAACGCGATCGGCCGGTACGCGTACTTCACCCAGGCCGGCTTCGCCAACGGCAAGAAGGTCACCAAGGCCGACAAGTCCGTCTTCCAGGCCAGCGACGACCTCGGCACCTTCGCCTTCAACCAGATCTACGCCCGGGGCCGCGCCCAGGCCTCAGCAGCAGCCGGCGCTCCCGGGGAGTGACCGCTTGTTGCGGGCCTCCCGGCTGCGGGCGGCGAGCAGCGCGTCCTCCGGGTAGCCGACCTCTTCGAGGGTGAGGCCGTGCGGCCGCACGACGTGCACGGCCGAGTCGCGGACGCCGGCGGCGAGCACCTTGCCGGGCCAGTCGACCGGCCGGTGGCCGTCGCCGACGAAGAGCAGGGCGCCGACGAGCGAGCGGACCATGTTGTGGCAGAAGGCGTCCGCCTTGACGGTCGCCTCCAGGATGCCGTCCTCGCGCCGCTCCCAGCGCAGCACCTGGAGCGTGCGGATGGTGGTGGCGCCCTCGCGCTTCTTGCAGTACGCGGCGAAGTCGTGCTCGCCGACGAGCGCGGTGGCGGCCTCGTTCATGGCGTCCATGTCGAGGGCCCAGTCGTGCCACAGCACGTGCCCGCGGAGCAGCGGGTCGACGCCGCCGGGGTTGTCGGTGACGCGGTAGGCGTAGCGGCGCCAGACGGCGGAGAACCGGGCGTTGAAGCCCGCGGGGGCCTCTTCCACGCTCCACACCCGTACGTCGTGGGAGAGCCGCCCGGCGAGCCGCCGGAGCAGCTTGTCGCGGTGCTCCTCCCACACCTCCGCGGGCAGGTCGACATGGGCGACCTGGCCGCGCGCGTGCACGCCGGCGTCGGTCCGGCCGGCGACGGTCAGCTCGTACGTCTCCTTGGACCGGGTCACGGTCCGCAGGGCGTCCTCGATCTCTCCCTGCACGGTCCGCTGCCCCTGGGCCTGCTTGGCCCACCCGGAGAAGTCCTTGCCGTCGTACGAGAGGTCCAACCGAACCCGTACGAACCCGTCCTGCACGTCATCGCTCACGCGGAGATCCTCTCAAACACACGGGAACGGGCCCGCACCCCAGGGGGTACGGGCCCGCTCACGAGAAACGTCGGCAGAACGCTTACGCGTCCTTCGCCTCGTCCTCGGTCGCCTCGACGGCGGCGGCCTCGTCGGCCTCCTTGACGGCGCGCTTGGTGGCGGCCTCGGCCTCGGCGACGGTCGCCTTCTTGGCGATCTCGCCCTCGACCAGCTCGATCACGGCCATCGGGGCGTTGTCGCCACGACGGTTGCCGATCTTGGTGATGCGGGTGTAGCCACCCGGGCGCTCCGAGTAGCGCGGGGCGATCTCGGTGAAGAGCGTGTGGACGACGCCCTTGTCCGTGATCGACTGCAGCACCAGGCGACGGTTGTGGATGTCGCCCTTCTTCGCCTTGGTGATCAGGCGCTCGGCGACCGGACGCAGGCGACGGGCCTTGGCCTCGGTCGTGGTGATGCGGCCGTGCTCGAAGAGCGACTTCGCCAGGTTGGCGAGGAGCAGCTTCTCGTGCGCGGCGGAACCGCCGAGGCGGGCACCCTTCGCGGGACGCGGCATGGTGTTTCTCCTTGTGATCTGCACCGGCCGTATGAGGTACCGATGTCAGTGTCCGAGCGGGCGGTCACCCGTCGGAGACCCCGCGCCCCAAAAGGGGCGCGGGGAACTGCGCGACCGGCCGAGGCCGGCCCGCAGCCAAATCTGGACCGCGAGGCCCGAGCTCTTAGTACTGCTCGGTCTCGACGAAGCCCGCGTCCGCGTCGTCGTCGGCGCCGAAGGCGTCCGCGGCGGCGGTCGGGTCGAATCCGGGCGGGCTGTCCTTGAGCGCGAGGCCCATACCGGCCAGCTTCGCCTTGACCTCGTCGATCGACTTCGCACCGAAGTTGCGGATGTCGAGCAGGTCGGCCTCGGAGCGGGCGACGAGCTCACCCACGGAGTGGATGCCCTCGCGCTTGAGGCAGTTGTACGAACGAACGGTGAGCTCGAGCTCCTCGATCGGCAGCGCCAGGTCGGCGGCGAGGGCGGCGTCCGTCGGGGACGGGCCCATGTCGATGCCCTCGGCGTCGATGTTGAGCTCGCGCGCCAGACCGAACAGCTCGACCAGGGTCTTGCCGGCGGACGCCATGGCGTCACGCGGGCGCATGGCCTGCTTGGTCTCGACGTCGACGATGAGCTTGTCGAAGTCGGTGCGCTGCTCGACTCGGGTCGCCTCGACCTTGTAGGTGACCTTGAGGACCGGCGAGTAGATCGAGTCGACCGGGATGCGGCCGATCTCCTGGCCGACCTGCTTGTTCTGGACGGCGGAGACGTAGCCGCGACCGCGCTCGACGGTCAGCTCCATCTCCAGCTTGCCCTTGGCGTTCAGGGTCGCCAGAACGAGGTCGGGGTTGTGCACCTCGACACCGGCCGGGGGCGCGATGTCGGCGGCGGTGACCAGACCCGGGCCCTGCTTGCGCAGGTACATCACGACCGGCTCGTCGTGCTCCGAGGAGACGACCAGCTGCTTGATGTTCAGGATGAGGTCGGTGACGTCCTCCTTGACGCCCGGCACGGTGGTGAACTCGTGCAGGACACCGTCGATGCGGATGCTGGTGACAGCGGCACCCGGGATCGAGGAGAGGAGGGTACGGCGGAGGGAGTTGCCGAGGGTGTAGCCGAAGCCCGGCTCCAGCGGCTCGATGACGAACCGGGAGCGGAACTCGTCGACGACCTCTTCGGTCAGCGACGGACGCTGAGCGATCAGCATGTCTGTGATTCCTTCAGTCGTGGACGCCCACTATTTGACGTCCGACGGCCACCGGGCGGAGCCCGACGGTGTTACAGGTACAAGGGTACGGGCGGTACGTCCCGGAAAGGGACGCACCGCCCGAAAGTCCTGCTCAAGCAGCCCGTGCGTCAGACGCGGCGGCGCTTGGGGGGACGGCAGCCGTTGTGCGGCGTGGGGGTGACGTCCTGGATCGAGCCGACCTCGAGGCCCGTGGCCTGGAGGGAGCGGATCGCGGTCTCACGGCCGGAGCCGGGACCCTTGACGAAGACGTCGACCTTGCGCATGCCGTGCTCCTGCGCGCGGCGGGCGGCCGACTCGGCGGCCATCTGCGCGGCGAAGGGGGTGGACTTGCGCGAGCCCTTGAAGCCGACGTGGCCGGCGGAGGCCCAGGAGATCACGTTGCCCGAGGGGTCCGTGATCGAGACGATCGTGTTGTTGAACGTGCTCTTGATGTGCGCGTGGCCGTGAGCGACGTTCTTCTTTTCCTTGCGGCGCACCTTCTTGGCAGCGCCCTGACGTCCCTTGGGGGGCATCTCTTACTCCTACGGGAGGTGGTCGGTCCTACAGCGAAGACCGCTTGGTCAAGCGTCCGCTGAGGACTACTTCTTGCCCGGCTTCTTCTTGCCGGCGATGGCGCGACGCGGGCCCTTGCGGGTACGGGCGTTCGTGCTGGTGCGCTGACCGCGGACGGGCAGGCCACGACGGTGACGCAGGCCCTGGTAGCAGCCGATCTCGACCTTGCGGCGGATGTCGGCGGCGATCTCGCGGCGGAGGTCACCCTCGGTCTGGAGGTTGGCGTCCACGTACTCGCGGATCTTGACGAGGTCTTCCTCGGCAAGGTCGCGGACACGGGTGGACGGGTTCACGCCGGTCGCGGCGAGAATCTCCTCGGACCGGGTACGCCCGATGCCGAAGACGTAGGTGAGTGCGACCACCACACGCTTTTCGCGCGGGATGTCAACACCGGAAACGCGTGCCATTCAATGGCTCCTGTGTTCTCGGGGGTCTGCTGCAGAACCGTTCCCGGCTGCCGTATGAGGTACAGGTCGGGTCCCCGGCCCCCGCCGGAGGTGCCGTCAACCGTGCGGACACGGCCCGACGGGCTCTGCTATGTACGTACTGCTATGCGTCGCGCGAAGAACTGCGAAGTTGCAGGTCGGTCGGCGTGCGTCAGCCCTGGCGCTGCTTGTGGCGCAGGTTGTCGCAGATGACCATGACCCGGCCGTGACGGCGGATCACCTTGCACTTGTCGCAGATCTTCTTGACGCTCGGCTTGACCTTCATGGGATGTGAGGTTCTCCGGGTCAGTGCCACCACCCGCGCGGAAGGGCGGGTGCGGGCAAGATCTACTTGTATCGGTAGACGATCCGGCCACGCGTCAGGTCGTACGGAGAGAGCTCCACGACGACCCGGTCGTCCGGGAGGATTCGGATGTAGTGCATCCGCATCTTGCCGGAGATGTGCGCGAGGACCTTGTGACCGTTCTGGAGCTCCACCTTGAACATGGCGTTCGGGAGGGACTCGATCACGGTGCCCTCGATTTCGATGGCACCTTGCTTCTTGGCCACGCTTCGCCTTTCGAATCGGCTACCTTGATCGACTCTCGCCGCCGTGTGCAGGCACACGGGTACACGAGAGCCGACGCATCAGTCTACGTCAGGCCCCAGGAAAAGACGAATCGGGAAGTCTGCCCACCGTAGGAGATCATTACGCGAGATCCGAACCCATTGCTCCGGACCCCGTCCGACGAACGGGACGGCGCTACGCCAGCGGGTCCGGTGCCGCCGTGACGCCCAGCTCCGCGAGCTTCGCCTTGCCGCCGTCCACGGCCGTGAGGACCAGGGGGCCCTCCTCCGTCAGGGCGATGGAGTGCTCCCAGTGGGAGGACCAGGTGCCGTCGGTCGTGATGACCGTCCAGTCGTCCTCCAGGACCTCCGTGCGCGGGGTGCCCAGGGAGACCATCGGCTCGATCGCCAGGCAGAGGCCGGGGACCAGCTTCGGGCCCTTGCCGCGCTTGCGGGAGACGTAGTTCAGCAGGTGCGGGTCCATGTGCATCTCGGTGCCGATGCCGTGGCCGCCGTAGTCCTCGATGATGCCGTAGCGGCCCAGGCTGTGGTCGCCCACGGCCGGCCGCGGCTGCCGCTTGATGTACGTCTCGATCGCCTTCGAGATGTCCACCAGCCGGTTGCCGAGCTTCATCGCCGCGATGCCCGCCCACATCGACTCCTCGGTCACCCGGGAGAGCTCGACGAGCTCGGGCGCGTGACCGGTGCCGACGAAGGCGGTGTACGCCGCGTCACCGTGCCAGCCGTCCACGATCGCGCCGCAGTCGATCGAGATGATGTCGCCGTCCTTGAGGACGGTCTTCTCGTCGGGGATGCCGTGGACGACAACCTCGTTCACCGAGGTGCAGATCGTCGCGGGGAAGCCGCCGTACCCGAGGAAGTTCGACTTCGCCCCGTGGTCGGCGATGACCTTCCGCGCGACCTCGTCGAGGTCCTTCGTCGTGGCGCCCGGCACGGCCGCCTCGCGGGTCGCCGCGTGGATGGCGGCGACGACCAGCCCCGCCTCGCGCATCTTCGCGATCTGCTCGGGGGTCTTGATCTGCACCATCGTGGCCGCGGCCTTTCCATCGAGTACGGGGAACAGAACAACGATACGGCCGCGGCGCCCCCGAGGGGCACCGCGGCCGTATCGAACGAACCGGGGTTACTTCTTGAGCGCGGTCATCGCCTTGGCGGTGACCTCGTCCACCTTGCCGAGCGCCAGGATCGTCTCGACCAGGTTCTGCGCCCGGTAGTAGTCGATGATCGGCTCGGTCTCCGTGTGGTAGACCGCCAGACGCTTGCGGACGGTCTCCTCCGTGTCGTCGTCGCGCTGGTACAGCTCGCCGCCGCAGACGTCGCAGACGCCCTCGGTCTTCGGAGCGTTGTACGTCACGTGGAACACGTGCGCGGAGTCCTTGCGGCAGATGCGGCGACCCGCGATCCGCTTCACGACCTCGTCCTCGGGGACCTCAAGGTCCAGGACCGCGTCCAGCTCGATGCCGCTGGCCTTGAGGAACGCGTCCAGGGCCTCGGCCTGGGCCACGTTCCGCGGGAACCCGTCGAGCAGGAAGCCGCCCTCGGCGTCCGCCTGGCGCATGCGGTCCTCGGCCATCCCGATCGTCACGGAGTCCGGCACGAGCTGGCCGGCCTTCATGTACGACTGCGCCTCCACACCCAGCGGCGTGCCCTTCGAGATGTTGGCACGGAACAGGTCGCCGGTGGAGATGTGCGGGATACCCAGGTTCTTGGCGAGGTACGCGGCCTGCGTGCCCTTGCCCGCACCGGGCGGTCCGACGAGGACGATTCGCATCAGCGGAGGAACCCTTCGTAATTGCGCTGCTGGAGCTGGCTCTCGATCTGCTTCACGGTCTCCAGCCCCACACCCACGATGATGAGGATGCTCGTCCCGCCGAAGGGGAAGTTGGCATTGGCACCGCCGAAGCCTGCCAACGCCATCGTCGGCACGAGAGCGATCAGACCCAAGTACAGCGAGCCCGGCCAAGTGATCCGGTTGAGCACGTAGCTCAGATACTCAGCAGTAGGTCGACCAGCCCGGATACCCGGGATGAAGCCACCATACTTCTTCATGTTGTCCGCAACTTCCTCGGGGTTGAACGAGATCGCCACGTAGAAGAAGGCGAAGAACACGATCAGGAGGAAGTACGCGGCGATGTAATACGGGTGGTCACCCTTGACGAAGTGGGCTTCGATCCAGGTCTTCCAGCCGGCGGTGCTGTTCGAGAACTGCGCGATCAAGGCCGGGATGTAGAGCAGCGACGACGCGAAGATGACAGGAATCACACCGGCCTGGTTCACCTTCAAAGGGATGTAAGTGGACGTACCGCCGTACGACCTGCGGCCGATCATGCGCTTCGCGTACTGGACCGGGATGCGTCGCTGGGCCTGCTCGACGAAGACCACGAGGGCCACCATCACGAAGCCGATGAGGATGACGACGCCGAACTCGATCCAGCCCTGGGCGAGCTTGCCGCTCTTCTTGATGGCCCACAGGGCGCCCGGGAAGCCGGCCGCGATCGAGATGAACATCAGGATCGACATGCCGTTGCCGATGCCGCGGTCGGTGATCAGCTCACCGAGCCACATGACGACGCCGGTGCCCGCGGTCATCGTGATGACCATCGTGGCGATGGTGAAGATCGACTGGTCGGGCACGACCTGGTCGGCGACGACGCAGCCGCTGAAGAGCGCACCGCTCTTGGCGGTCGCGACGAGACCGGTGCCCTGGAGGATGGCGAGGGCCACGGTCAGGTACCGGGTGTACTGCGTGATCTTGGCAGTACCGGCCTGCCCCTCCTTCTTGAGGGCTTCGAGGCGCGGGATCACGACGGTCAGCAGCTGCAGGATGATGCTCGCCGTGATGTACGGCATGATGCCGAGCGCGAAGATGGTGATCTGCAGCAGCGCTCCGCCACTGAACATGTTGACCAGGCCGAACAGGCTGTTGTTGCCCTCGCTGGCCTGCTTGACACACTGCTGGACGGCCTCGTAGCTGACGCCGGGCACCGGGATGTGGGCCCCGAGGCGGTACAGCACGATGATGGCGAGTGTGAAGAGCAGCTTCTTGCGCAGGTCGGGCGTCTTGAACGCCCGGGCGAACGCGGTGAGCACGGTGCCTCCTGCGACCCCCGCGTAGCGCGCGTGAGGGCAACGGTCAGTTGTGGATGATGAGCAGGTACACAAGACGGCAGTCCTGTGCACCTACCACAGACTGCCGGGAACGCTAACAGCGGATACCATACCCGGCTGCCGAGTCCAGCGGAAACGTCTCCAGCAGGCCACAGGCCCGCAACCTGGCGGGTTCCTCCCTGTGGCTCCTACTTTCGTCGGGGGCGCGGCCCGTCCCTCGGACGGGATGACGCCTTCTGTCGAGCTCGGAAGACCGTGGGACGAGCGGCTCCTGGAGACCACCGGGACCCGTCCGGCCTTCCGTGCCCGGGGAGAACCGATGAAGAGGTCCACGGCGGCGGCCTCCGCCTGCGCGGCCGCACTCCTGCCGGCGTCGCCGGCCACCCGCGCCCTCACGCTGGGCGAGCCCTGGAAGGAGAACAGGGCGCGCGGGCATCACCGACTGCGCCCGCGGCACCCGCTCGACTCTCGACGACCGCAACGGCCTCGCCCTCGGCTCCGCTCCGCAGTCCCACCGCCGGTACGGCTGTACGGCGCCGTGCGCGGCGGCAGCACCGGCGACGAGCCTCGCGTCGGCGGCACACGTCGGTGGAGCACGGCGGTCGGTCTGATCCGCCGCCTGAACCGCCCCGGCCCCGGGGACACAAAAAGCCTGGCCGACACCCCGGAGGGTGTCGGCCAGGCTCTCGTCTACGTCAGACCGGGGCTCAGACGAGCTCGGTGACGGTGCCGCCGGCGGCGGCGATCTTCTCCTTGGCGGAGCCGGAGACGGCGTCGACCGTCACCTGCAGCGCCACGGAGACCTCGCCCTGGCCCAGGACCTTGACGAGCTGGTTCTTGCGAACGGCACCCTTGGCGACCAGGTCGGCCACCGTGACCTCGCCACCCTGCGGGTAGAGCGCGGTGAGCTTGTCCAGGTTCACGACCTGGTACTCGGTGCGGAAGGGGTTCTTGAAGCCCTTCAGCTTCGGAAGACGCATGTGGAGGGGCATCTGCCCACCCTCGAAGCGCTCCGGAACCTGGTAGCGGGCCTTCGTACCCTTCGTACCACGACCGGCCGTCTTACCCTTCGACGCCTCACCACGACCCACACGGGTCTTGGCGGTCTTGGCGCCGGGGGCGGGACGGAGGTTGTGGGCCTTCAGCGGGTTGTTCTCCGCCATGTCAGTCAACCTCCTCGACCGTCACGAGGTGGCGGACGGTGTGCACCATGCCGCGGAACTCGGGGCGGTCCTCCTTGACAACCACGTCGTTGACCTTCTTGAGGCCGAGCGAGCGCAGGGTGTCGCGGTGGTTCTGCTTGCTGCCGATGTACGACTTCGTCTGCGTGACCTTGAGGCGAGCCATTACACACCCGCCCCAGCACGCGCACGGAGCAGAGCCGCGGGAGCGACGTCCTCGAGGGGCAGACCACGGCGAGCCGCGATCTCCTCGGGACGCTGCAGGCCCTTCAGGGCCTCCACGGTCGCGTGCACGATGTTGATCGCGTTGTCGGAGCCGAGCGACTTCGACAGGATGTCGTGAACGCCGGCGCACTCCAGAACGGCGCGCACCGGGCCACCGGCGATAACACCGGTACCGGGGGAAGCAGGCTTCAGCAGGACAACGCCGGCCGCCTTCTCGCCCTGGATCGGGTGCGGGATGGTGCCCTGGATGCGGGGAACCTTGAAGAAGTTCTTCTTGGCTTCCTCGACGCCCTTGGCGATGGCCGCGGGAACTTCCTTGGCCTTGCCGTAACCGACACCTACGGTGCCGTCACCGTCACCCACCACGACGAGCGCGGTGAAGCTGAAGCGACGACCACCCTTGACAACCTTGGCGACGCGGTTGATCGCGACAACGCGCTCAACGTACGCGGTCTTCTCGGCGGCAGCGCCACCGTCGCGGCCCTTCCGGTCCCGCCGCTCGCCGCCACCGGCACCGCTTCCGCGGCGCTGGGGTCCAGCCATTGGATTACCTCTCTCTGTTACGTCCGTTAGTCCCGGAACCGGGGCTTAGAACTTCAGCCCGGCTTCGCGGGCGGCGTCAGCCAGAGCGGCAATGCGCCCGGCGTACCTGTTGCCACCACGGTCGAACACGACAGCCTCGACGCCGGCGGCCTTGGCGCGCTCGGCGACCAGGGCGCCGACCTGCTTGGCCTGCGCGGACTTGTCACCCTCGCCGCCGCGGATCGACGCGTCCAGGGTCGACGCCGACGCAAGGGTGTGACCCTTGAGGTCGTCGATGACCTGGGCGGTGATACCGCGGTTGGAACGCGTCACGACGAGGCGCGGACGCTCCGCCGTACCCGACACGTTCTTGCGGATGCGGATGTGGCGGCGCTTCTTGGCGGCGCCCTTGTAGGCGTCGCCCTTGGCGATCTTCACACCGTATGCCATGGCTTACTTACCAGCCTTTCCGACCTTGCGGCGGATGACCTCGCCCGCGTACTTCACGCCCTTGGCCTTGTAGGGGTCGGGCTTGCGAAGCTTGCGGATGTTGGCGGCGACCTCGCCGACCTTCTGCTTGTCGATGCCCTCGACCGAGAACTTGGTCGGCGACTCGACCTTGAACGAGATGCCCTCGGGCGCCTCGACCACGATCGGGTGGCTGTAGCCGAGCTGGAACTCCAGAGCGGAGCCCTTCGCGGCCACGCGGTAACCGACACCGCTGATCTCGAGCGCCTTGACGTAACCCTGGGTCACACCGGTGATCATGTTGGCCACCAGCGTGCGGGACAGGCCGTGCAGGGCCTTGTTCTGACGCTCGTCGTTCGGACGGTTGACGTTGAGCACGCCATCCTCGCCCTTAACGATCTCGATCGGCGCGGCGACGGTGTGGCTCAGGGTGCCCTTGGAACCCTTGACCGTGACCGTGCGGCCATCGATGGTGACGTCCACGCCGGCGGGAACCTGGATAGGCAGCTTGCCAATACGCGACATTAGCTATTCCTCCGTTCCCGACTACCAGACGTAGGCGAGGACTTCCCCACCTACGCCCTTCTTGCCTGCCTGCTGGCCGGTCAGGAGACCGTGGGACGTGGAGATGATCGCCACGCCCAGGCCGCCGAGGACCTTCGGCAGGTTGGTGGACTTCGCGTAAACCCGGAGACCGGGCTTCGAGATCCGCTTGATGCCCGCGATGGAGCGCTCACGGTTCGGACCGAACTTGAGCTCGAGGACGAGGTTCTTGCCGACCTCGGCGTCCTCGACCTTCCAGCCCGTGATGAAGCCCTCCTGCTGGAGGATTTCCGCGATGTGAGACTTGATCTTGCTGTGCGGCATCGTCACGGAGTCGTGGTATGCCGAGTTCGCGTTACGCAGACGAGTCAGCATGTCCGCGATCGGATCAGTCATGGTCATGAATTGGCCTTCGGCCTCTCTCGCCGGGGTTTCCAGTGCGCCATCCCTCTCCCCACACAGGGGCGGGACGGGTGCGGCGCGGGGACCTACGGCGTAGTAAGTCGTACGGGCGGCGGACGCCCAACCCCACAAGCCTAAGGCATGCGGGGGTGGGCCTCCGCCGACCCAATGCTTACCGAGAGACTCCGGGAATCCCTAACGTCCTATGGACAGAAGGGGATTACCAGGAGCTCTTGGTCACGCCCGGCAGCTCGCCACGGTGAGCCATCTCACGGAGGCACACGCGGCACAGGCCGAACTTGCGGTACACGGAGTGGGGACGACCACAGCGCTGGCAGCGCGTGTAGCCACGCACGCCGAACTTGGGCTTGCGGGCAGCCTTCGCGATGAGAGCCTTCTTCGCCATCTCGCTTACGCCTCCTTGAACGGGAAGCCGAGGTGACGCAGAAGGGCACGGCCCTCGTCGTCGTTGGTCGCCGTGGTCACCACGGTGATGTCCATACCCCGGACACGGTCGATCTTGTCCTGGTCGATCTCGTGGAACATGACCTGCTCCGTGAGACCGAAGGTGTAGTTGCCACGGCCGTCGAACTGCTTGGGGGACAGGCCGCGGAAGTCGCGGATGCGCGGGAGCGCGAGCGACAGGGTGCGGTCCAGGAACTCCCACATGCGGTCGCCACGGAGCGTGACGTGGGCACCGATCGGCTGACCCTCGCGCAGCTTGAACTGCGCGATGGACTTGCGGGCCTTGGTGACGGCCGGCTTCTGACCGGTGATCGTGGTGAGATCGCGGATCGCACCGTCGATCAGCTTCGAGTCACGGGCGGCGTCGCCGACACCCATGTTGACCACGATCTTCACGAGGCCGGGAACCTGCATGACGTTCTCGTACTTGAACTCGTCACGCAGCTTGCCCGCGATCTCCTCGCGGTACTTCGTCTTGAGACGCGGAGTGGTGGTAGCCATCAGATGTCCTCACCCGTCCGCTTGGCAACGCGGATCTTGTTGCCCTCGTCGTCGAAGCGGTAACCGACACGCGTGACGACCTTCTTGCCGTCCTTCTCCACGACCAGCTGGACGTTGGAGACGTGGACCGGAGCCTCGGTCGTCACGATGCCACCGGCCTGCGACGGGCCGGCCTTGGTGTGCTTCTTGACCCGGTTGACACCCTCGACGAGGACGCGGTTCTCGCGGGGGAAGGCCGTGATGACCTTGCCCTGCTTGCCCTTGTCCTTACCGGTGATGACCTGGACCAGGTCGCCCTTCTTGATCTTCATGCTTACAGCACCTCCGGCGCGAGCGAGATGATCTTCATGAACTTCTTCTCGCGCAGCTCACGGCCGACCGGGCCGAAGATACGGGTGCCACGAGGGTCGCCGTCGTTCTTGAGAATGACAGCGGCGTTCTCGTCGAAGCGGATGTACGAGCCGTCCTGGCGGCGGCGCTCCTTGACGGTGCGAACGATGACCGCCTTGACGACGTCACCCTTCTTCACGTTGCCACCGGGGATCGCGTCCTTGACGGTGGCGACGATGACGTCACCGATGCCCGCGTAGCGGCGACCCGAGCCACCGAGAACACGGATGCAAAGGATCTCCTTGGCACCAGTGTTGTCGGCGACACGCAGTCGCGACTCCTGCTGGATCACGTCTATCTCCTGATTGTCTGCCGGTTCCCGGCAGGGGCCTCGTCCCTAGAGGGAGTGGGGCCCCTGCCGAGCCTGGCGGAACTGAACCTGAAGGAAACCCTTCAGGTAATTACTTGGCCTTCTCGAGGATCTCGACGACGCGCCAGTGCTTCGTGGCGGACAGCTTCCGGGTCTCCATCAGGAGGACGCGGTCGCCGATGCCGGCAGCGTTCTGCTCGTCGTGAGCCTTGAGCTTGTTGGTACGGCGGATGACCTTGCCGTACAGCGCGTGCTTGACGCGGTCCTCGACAGCGACGACGACGGTCTTGTCCATCTTGTCGCTGACGACCAGGCCCTCGCGGACCTTGCGAGCGTTGCGCTCGGTCTTCTCAGTCACGTTGCTCTCGCTCATCAGGCGTTCTCCACCGTCTCGATGCCCAGCTCACGCTCACGCATCAGGGTGTAGATCCGGGCGATGTCCTTACGGACGGACTTGAGCCGACCGTGGTTCTCGAGCTGACCCGTCGCCGCCTGGAAGCGGAGGTTGAACAGCTCTTCCTTGGCCTCGCGGAGCTTGTTGAGAAGCTCCTCGTTGCCCAGCTCGCGCAGCTCGGACGCCTTGGTACCGGCCGACATCACAGCTCACCTGCTTCGCGCTTCACGATCTTGCACTTCATCGGCAGCTTGTGGGCCGCACGGGTCAGGGCCTCGCGCGCGATCTTCTCGTTCGGGTAGGACAGTTCGAACATCACCCGACCCGGCTTGACGTTCGCGATCCACCACTCCGGAGAACCCTTACCGGAACCCATGCGGGTCTCGGCGGGCTTCTTCGTCAGCGGGCGGTCCGGGTAGATGTTGATCCAGACCTTGCCGCCACGCTTGATGTGGCGGGTCATCGCGATACGAGCCGCCTCGATCTGGCGGTTGGTCACGTACGCCGGCGTGAGGGCCTGAATGCCGTACTCGCCGAACGCAACCTGCGTACCACCCTTGCTCGCGCCGGAGCGCTTCGGGTGGTGCTGCTTGCGGTGCTTGACCCTACGGGGGATCAGCATGTCGGTCAGGCCTCCGTTCCGGTGCTCTCAGCCGGAGCGGCAGCGGCGGCGGGAGCTTCGGCCTTGGGGGCCTCGGCAGCCGACGCGGACTGCTGCTGCGGCTTGCGGCCGCGGCCGCCACGCTCGCCACCGCGGCCACCACGGCCGGCCGGGCGGTCGCCAGCGCCGGCGCCACGGGCCGGGCGGTTACCCGCACGGGCAGCGGCGTTCTCGGCGCGGACCTCGGCGATGTTCTTGACGTCGCCCTTGTAGATCCAGACCTTCACGCCGATGCGGCCGAAGGTGGTCTTGGCCTCGAAGAAGCCGTAGTCGACGTTCGCGCGGAGCGTGTGCAGGGGCACGCGGCCCTCGCGGTAGAACTCCGAGCGGGACATCTCGGCGCCGCCGAGACGACCGCCGCACTGGATCTTGATGCCCTTGGCGCCGGCCTTCATCGTGCCCTGCATGCTCTTGCGCATGGCACGACGGAAGGAGACGCGGGAGGAGAGCTGCTCGGCAACGGCCTGGGCGACCAGCTGGGCGTCCATCTCGGGGTTCTTGACCTCGAGGATGTTCAGCTGGACCTGCTTGCCCGTGAGCTTCTCGAGGTCGCCGCGGATGCGGTCGGCCTCGGCGCCACGGCGGCCGATGACGATGCCCGGACGGGCGGTGTGGATGTCCACACGCACGCGGTCACGGGTGCGCTCGATCTCAACCTTCGAGATGCCGGCGCGCTCCATGCCGGACGTCATCATCCGACGGATGGCGACGTCTTCCTTGACGTAGTCCTTGTACAGCTTGTCGGCGTACCAACGGGACTTGAAGTCCGTGGTGATGCCGAGCCGGAACCCATGCGGGTTAACCTTCTGGCCCATTACCGGGTTCCTTCCTTGCTGCTGACGACCACGGTGATGTGGCTGGTCCGCTTACGGATCCGGTAGGCACGGCCCTGGGCACGCGGACGGAACCGCTTCAGGGTCGGGCCCTCATCCACGTACGCCTCGCTGATGTACAGCGAAGAGGCGTCACTGTGGTCGTAGTTGTGCGCGGCGTTGGCGATGGCGCTGTCCAGCACCTTGCCAACCGGCACGCTCGCGGCCTGCGGGGCGAAACGCAGGACCGCCTGAGCCTCCGTGGCGTCCATGCCACGGATAAGGTCCACCACGCGGCGGGCCTTCATGGGCGTGACGCGGATGTACCGCGCCTGGGCCCTGGCTTCCATGGTTGTCCTTCCAGTGTCTGTCATGGTCATTCCACCCCGCTGTTAGCGGCGCTTCGACTTCCGGTCGTCCTTCACGTGACCCCGGAAGGTGCGCGTCGGCGAGAACTCGCCGAGCTTGTGGCCGACCATCGACTCGGTGACAAACACCGGAATGTGGGTCTTGCCGTTGTGCACCGCGATCGTGTGGCCGAGCATGGCCGGGATGATCATCGAGCGACGGGACCAGGTCTTGATGACGTTCTTGGTACCGGCTTCGTTCTGGGCGTCCACCTTCTTGACGAGGTGGCCGTCGACGAAGGGTCCCTTCTTGAGACTGCGCGGCATCTAAACCCGCTCCTAGCGCTTCTTGTTCGTCTTGCGGCGGCGGACGATGTACTTGTTCGAAGCCTTCTTCGGCGAACGAGTACGACCCTCCTTCTGACCCCACGGGGAGACCGGGTGGCGACCACCGGAGGTCTTGCCCTCACCACCACCGTGCGGGTGGTCGACCGGGTTCATCGCCACACCGCGGACGGTCGGGCGAACGCCCAGCCAGCGCTTGCGGCCGGCCTTGCCCCAGTTGATGTTCGACTGCTCGGCGTTGCCGACCTCGCCGATGGTGGCGCGGCAGCGGGCGTCGACGAGACGGATCTCACCGGACGGCATGCGGAGGTGGGCCATCGTGCCCTCCTTCGCCAGCAGCTGCACGGAGGCACCGGCCGAGCGGGCGAACTTGGCACCGCCACCGGGACGGAGCTCGATCGCGTGGATCGTGGTACCGACCGGGATGTTGCGGAGCGCCAGGTTGTTGCCGGGCTTGATGTCCGCGCCCGGGCCGTTCTCGACGCGGTCGCCCTGGGTCAGACCCTTGGGGGCGATGATGTAGCGCTTCTCGCCGTCCACGTAGTGGAGGAGCGCGATGCGCGCGGTGCGGTTGGGGTCGTACTCGATGTGAGCGACCTTGGCCGGCACGCCGTCCTTGTCGTGACGACGGAAGTCGATCACACGGTAGGCGCGCTTGTGGCCACCGCCCTGGTGACGGACGGTCACACGACCGGTGTTGTTACGGCCGCCCTTGCTGTGCAGGGGGCGGACCAGCGACTTCTCCGGCGTGGACCGCGTGATCTCGACGAAGTCGGCTACGGAGGAGCCACGGCGGCCCGGCGTAGTCGGCTTGTACTTGCGGATTCCCATTTCTCAGTCCTCGTCCGATTCCGGACGATCCAGACCGCCGTTAGGCGGTCGGACCGCCGAAGATGTCGATACGGTTGCCCTCGGCAAGGGTCACGATGGCGCGCTTGGTGTCCTTGCGCTTGCCGAAACCGGCCTTGGTGCGCTTGCGCTTACCCTGGCGGTTGATCGTGTTGACCCCGGTGACCTTGACCGAGAAGACCGCCTCGACGGCCTGCTTGATCTGGGTCTTGTTGGAGCCAGGCGCGACGATGAACGTGTACTTGTTCTCGTCCAGCAGGGCGTAGCTCTTCTCCGAGACGACCGGCTTGACGAGAATGTCGCGCGGGTCCGAGAAGGTCTTGCTGGTGACGACGGCCTCAGTCATCAGGCGTCGCTCCCTTCGGTCTCAGCGGTCTGGGGGCCAGACACGAAGGACTCGAGGGCGGCCTGGGTGAAGACCACGTCGTCGGAGACGATCACGTCGTACGTGTTGAGCTGGCCCGGCTCCAGGATGTGCACCTGGGGCAGGTTGCGGGCGGACAGCCACGCGGCCTCGTCGGAGCGCTCGGCGACCAGGAGCAGGTTCTTGCGCTCCGAGATCTTGCCGAACAGCGTCTTGGCGGCCTTGGTGGAGATGTCACCCTCGACCACGCCGGTGACGACGTGGATGCGGGAGTGGTTCGCCCGGTCCGACAGGGCACCGCGGAGGGCGGCGGCCTTCATCTTCTTCGGGGTCCGCTGCGAGTAGTCACGCGGCACGGGACCGTGCACGACGCCACCACCGGCGAACTGCGGGGCGCGGGTCGAACCCTGACGGGCGCGGCCGGTGCCCTTCTGGCGGTAAGGCTTCTTGCCACCACCGCGGACTTCGCCACGGGTCTTGGTCTTGTGCGTGCCCTGACGGGCCGCGGCCAGCTGCGCGACGACGACCTGGTGGATCAGCGGGACGCTGACCTTGGCGCCGAAGATCTCCTCGGGGAGCTCGACGGTCCCGGCCTTGTCGCCAGACGGCGAAAGGATGTCAATGGTGCTCATCGGTTCCTCAAACCCCCTTGGCCGCGGTGCGGACCAGGACGAGGCCACCGTTGGGGCCGGGGACGGCGCCCTTGATGAGCAGCAGACCCTTCTCGGCGTCAACGGCGTGGACGGTCAGGTTCTGGGTGGTCACACGCTCGTTGCCCATGCGACCGGCCATGCGCATGCCCTTGAAGACACGGCCCGGGGTGGCGCAGCCACCGATCGAACCGGGCTTGCGGTGCACGCGGTGGGCACCGTGCGAGGCCTTGCCACCACGGAAGTTGTGGCGCTTCATCGCACCGGCGAAGCCCTTGCCCTTGCTCTTGCCGGTGACGTCGACCTTCACGCCGGCCTCGAAGACCTCGGCGGTGATCTCCTGGCCGAGCGTGTACTCGGAGGCGTCAGCGGTGCGGAGCTCCACCAGGTGGCGGCGCGGGGTGACGTCGGCCTTGGCGAAGTGGCCCTTGAGGGGCTTGTTCACCTTGCGCGGGTCGATCTCGCCGAAGGCGATCTGGACCGACTCGTAGCCGTCGACGTCGTTCGTACGGACCTGGGTCACGACATTCGGGCCGGCCTTGACGACGGTCACCGGGACGACCCGGTTGTTCTCGTCCCAGACCTGCGTCATGCCGAGCTTCTCGCCCAGGATGCCCTTGATGTTCTTAGCCATCTCGCGCGTCACCTCAGAGCTTGATCTCGATGTCGACGCCCGCCGGCAGGTCGAGGCGCATGAGCGAGTCAACCGTCTTCGGCGTGGGGTCGAGGATGTCGATGAGGCGCTTGTGCGTGCGCATCTCGAAGTGCTCGCGCGAGTCCTTGTACTTGTGCGGCGACTTGATGACGCAGTACACGTTCTTCTCAGTGGGCAGCGGCACCGGGCCCGCGACCGACGCACCAGTGCGGGTCACCGTCTCGACGATCTTCTTCGCCGAGGAGTCGATGACCTCGTGGTCGTAGGCCTTGAGCCGGATGCGGATCTTCTGTCCCGCCATGGCTACTAGTAGTCCTTTGTCTCGTTAACGCTCTGGAACCCGGCACGCTGTGCTTCCTGGGAAGCGCCGCTTTCCTCCGACCCACGCGGTCGGGCGTGTCGCGCTCCCTCTACGCAGAAGTCCCTGAGGACTTCCCAACCAAGGGGGCGCGGTCGCCATGACCGCAGGCCGGGGGCAAAACACCCACCGGGCGCCTGGCCGGCACCCCGCTGACGCTTCCCAGAAGATTCCCGTACGTCCGCTCCTGAGAAGGAGCGACGAGTACTGTGGGACTCGCTTCCGGTCCTCCCGACGGGAGGCGCGCAGCATCGGCACTCAACCGAGCAACCCCGACAGTCTGCCATACGCGGCCATCCGGCCGCCAATCGGGATCGAAGACTGTACCCCACGTCACGTACGCCCATGCGCCGGGGCGCGCACTCCTCACGCGCACGCCCCCGCTTCGCCGTCATCCCAAGCGCCGGGCCCGCTCCGTCAGATGCCGCCGCTCGGGCGCGCTCGTGGTGTGCCGGGCCGCCTCGCGGTAGGCGACGGCAGCCCCCTCCTTCTCGCCGAGGAGTTCGAGGAGATGCGCGCGGGTCGCGAGGAGACGGTGGTTCCGGGCGAGCAGCCGGTCCGCCGCGAGGCCGTCGAGGAGGTCCAGGCCGGCCCGCGGGCCGTGGACCATGGCGACGGCGACCGCGCGGTTGAGGGTGACCATCGGATTCGGCCCGGTCCGCTCCAGGAGCTCGTACAGGGCGAGGATCTGCGGCCAGTCCGTGGCCTCGGCGGACGGGGCCTCGTCGTGCACGGCCGCGATCGCCGCCTGGAGCTGGTACGGGCCGACCCGGCCCCGCGGCAGGGTCCGGCCGAGCAGCTCCACGCCCTCGGCGATCAGCCCGCCGTCCCAGCTCCCCCGGTCCTGCTCCGCGAGCGGTACGAGTTCCCCGCGCGGGCCCGTGCGGGCCGGGCGGCGGGCGTCGGTGAGCAGCATCAGCGCGAGCAGGCCCGCCGTCTCGGCGTCGTCGGGGACGAGCCGGTGCAGCATCCGGGTCAGCCGGATCGCCTCCGTGGACAGCTCGGGCGCGGTGAGCGCGTCGCCGCCGCTGGCCGTGTAGCCCTCGTTGAAGACGAGGTAGAGCACGTGCCGCACCTCGGCGAGACGGGTGGTGCGGTCCTCGCCCTCGGGCAGCGCGAGCGACCAGCCGCCGGCCCTGATCGTCTGCTTGGCCCGGCTGATCCGCTGCGCCATGGTCGACTCGGGCACGAGGAAGGCGGCGGCGATCTGCGCGGTGGTGAGGCCGCCGACGGCCCGCAGGGTGAGCGCGATCCGACTGGGCGGCGACAGGTCCGGGTGGCAGCAGAGGAAGAGCAGGGACAGGGAGTCGTCCCGGTCGGTGTCCGGGGCGTCGTCGGCGGCGCGCGTGAGGAGCTCGGAGTCCGGGGTGGCGAGCGCGACGGCGTCCTCCCGGCGGCGACGGGCGGCCTCGGCGCGCACCAGGTCGACGAACCTGCGGCCGGCGACGGTCAGCAGCCAGCCGCGCGGGTTCTCCGGGACCCCCTCGTCGGGCCACTGCCGGGCGGCCGCGATCAGGGCCTCCTGGACGGCGTCCTCGCAGAGGTCGAAGGCGCCGTGGCGGCGGACGAGCGCGCCGAGGACCTGCGGCGCGTGGGTGCGCAGCAGGTCCTCGATGTCATGCGGGCCGGTCACGGCGACGGGTCCTCGCTCTCGTGCACGTCGGTCACCCGGTCCTCGCCCTCGCGCCCGCCGGTCACACGTCCGCCGCGGACTCGTGCAGGACCGGCCACAGCTCGACGGGGTCGACGTCCGCGAAGGGCATGTCGGCGGCGATCTCCTGGGCCCGCTCCAGGCTGTCGCAGTCCAGCAGGTAGAAGCTGGCGAGGTACTCCTTGGTCTCCAGGTAGGGGCCGTCGGTGACCGCGGGGGCGCCGCCCTCGCGCCGGACGAGCTGGGCGGCGGCCGCGTCGGCGAGGCCGTACGCGCCGATCAGCTCGCCGCTCTCCCGGTACCTGCGGTTGAAGGCCTCCTGCCGGGCGATCGCCTCGGGCCAGGCCTCGGCCGGGAAGGAGTCCCACTTGGCCTGGTTGCCGTAGATCATCGCGACGTACTTCATCTCGGGTGTCCTCCCCGTCCCGCCCGCCCCGGTGGCGCGCTGTCACCCTTCGGTCGTTGCCAGGATCGCGCTCTCGACATCCGCCCGCACCATTTCCAAGATCTTTTCCCGGAGATCTTCCCGAGGGTGCCGCCGGGGCACAACCCCACCGCTCGCACAGCCGTCTTCCCGTGGACTGATGAGCGAAGGGGGACCCGCCTTGCACACTCCACCCCGCCGGAGGACGGTTCTCGCCGCCGCCCTCGCGGTCACCGCGGCCGCCGCCGGGTGTTCCGTACCGGAGCCGCGCCGGACCGCGCCGACGGCCGATCCGGCGCCGGGCAGGCCGATCGCCTCCGCGCGGGCCCGGCGGGCGCTGCTGATGCAGTTCTCCGCGCACCCGGACGACGACCTGTACTTCATGAACCCGGACACGCAGCGGCTGCTCGACGCGGGCGTCCCCCTCGTCTCCGTGTACGTGACGGCCGGCGAGCACACCGGCCGGAACCGGATCGCGGGGATGCCGGAGACTCCCCCGGACCCGGCGGCCTACTCCTCCGCCCGCCACCAGGGCCTGCGCCAGTCGTACGCGGTGGCGCTCGGCCTCCCGGCGTTCACGCCGTGGCGCCGCGAGGTGCTGACGCTCCCCGGCGGCCGGCGGGCCGAGTCCGACACCCTCGTGCACGGCTCCCGCAGGATCGAGCTGGTCTTCCTCAACCTCCCGATGCACACCAACCGCCGCTACATGGCCGTGCCCGCCCTCTGGCGGGACCGGGCCCTGGAGCTGCGCACCCATCTGTCGGCCGGCTCCCCCGTCACCCGCGCCGACACCTACGACTACGACCAGCTGGTCGACGCCCTCGTCGGCCTGCTGCGCCGCCACCGGCCCACGGTCGTGCACACCCTGGACCCGGACCCCGACATCCAGCTCGGCGACGAGGCGACCCGGAAGCGGGACTCCGAGCAGCCGGGGTACGCCGACCACGGGGACCACACGGCGGTCGCCTCCTTCACCTGGGCCGCGCTGTGCCGCTGGGTCGCGGACGCGGTCCGGGACGGCGAACCGGTGCCGGCCTTCACCACCACCGCCTTCCGCGGCTACTACAACCGCCACTGGCCCAAGAACCTCCCGCCCGCGGTCCTGGCGGAGAAGGCCGCCCGGCTCGTCCCGTACGGCGGCGACCCGTCCTGGGAGTGCGGGAACCCCTCCGGCTGCGGCGACTACGGCGTCGGCGGCGACCGGCCGCTGACCAACCGCAAGGGCTGGGTGCGCTCCACGCACCACCGCTGGCCGGGCGCGGGCCCGGCCCTCGCCGGGGAACCGGACGGCCGGCTCGCGGCGTACGGGGTCCTCGGACTGCGCGCGGTCCGCTGGCGGGAGTCCGCGCCCGGCGTCTGGGGCGAGCCGGAGGACCTGGGCGGCGGCCCGCTCGCGCCCGCGCTCGGCTCGGCGGTGCTCGGCGACGGCCGGGTGCTGCTCCTCGGGGTGCGGTTCGCCGCGCTCGACGGCCACGGCGGGGCCAACCGGCGCGAGGTGGTGCTCCTGGAGCAGCGTTCCCCCGGCGGCGCCTTCCTGGCCTGGCGGGGCCTGGGGAATCCGGAGCGCGTCGACGACCGGGGCCGCCGGATCGGCGCCCCGGTGGCCCTCGCGGCCCCCGACGGCCGGGTCCACCTCTTCGTACGGAACGCGGACAAGGGCGTCTCCACGCGGGTCCGGGCGGCGGACGGGTCCTGGTCGCCGTGGCGGCTGCTGCCCGGCGGCGCGGAGGTCCAGGACGGTCTGGCCGTCTCGGCGGACGCGGCCGGCCGGGTGCACGTGTACGCGGCGGGCCGGGACGCCGTACGGCACTGGGTGGACGGGGTGCTCCAGCGGGCCGCGCTGCCGCTCTCCGGGTCCACGGTGGCGAGCGCGGACGGCGCGCTGTACCACCGGGCGCCGGCGTCCGCGCGGCTCACCGGCCCGGGCGGCGACGCCGGTCTCGACGGGTACGGGGGCGTGGTCGCCGCGCGGTCGGCGGCGCTCGGGACCGTGCTGCTCGGCACGGACGAGGAGGGGCGGGTGGCGCTCAGAAGCGGCGGCCGGCTCCGTACGCGGAAGGGGGCGGCCGTCTCGACCGCGCTCCACCTGGGCCTCCGAGGGGCGACCGTGGTGGGCCTGGGCGCGGACGGCCACCCGTGGAGCTGGCGGCCGTAGGGCGTCCGGATACGCGAGAAGGCCCCGCACCTCTCGGTGCGGGGCCTTCCCTCACTGCTCAGCAGCTCCTAGGAGCTACCAGGTGGTTCAAGATCAGGCAGTGATCTTGACGACCTGGCCGGCGCCGACGGTCCGGCCACCCTCACGGATGGCGAACTTGAGGCCCTCCTCCATGGCGACGGGCTGGATCAGCTCGACGGACATGGAGGTGTTGTCGCCCGGCATGACCATCTCGGTGCCCTCGGGGAGGGTCACGACGCCGGTCACGTCCGTGGTACGGAAGTAGAACTGCGGGCGGTAGTTGTTGAAGAACGGGGTGTGACGGCCACCCTCGTCCTTCGACAGGATGTAGGCCTGGGCCTCGAACTGGGTGTGCGGCGTGACCGAACCCGGCTTGATGATGACCTGGCCGCGCTCGACGTCCTCGCGCTTGATGCCACGGAGGAGCAGACCGACGTTCTCACCGGCCTGGCCCTCGTCGAGCAGCTTGCGGAACATCTCGATGCCGGTGACCGTGGTGGTGGTCTTCTCGGTCTTGATGCCGATGATGTCGACGGTCTCGTTGACCTTGAGGACACCACGCTCGATGCGACCGGTGACGACGGTGCCACGACCGGTGATCGTGAAGACGTCCTCGATCGGCATCAGGAACGGCTTGTCGACGTCACGCTCGGGCTGCGGGATGGACTCGTCGACGGCCTTCATCAGACCGAGGAGCTTGTCCGCCCACTCCTTGTCGCCCTCGAGGGCCTTGAGCGCGGAGACGCGGACGACCGGCAGGTCGTCGCCCGGGAACTCGTACTCGGAGAGGAGCTCACGGACCTCGAGCTCGACGAGCTCCAGGATCTCCTCGTCGTCCACCATGTCGGCCTTGTTCAGGGCGACGACGATGTACGGAACGCCGACCTGGCGGGCCAGGAGCACGTGCTCCTTGGTCTGCGGCATCGGGCCGTCGGTGGCGGCGACCACGAGGATGGCGCCGTCCATCTGCGCCGCACCCGTGATCATGTTCTTGATGTAGTCAGCGTGACCGGGGCAGTCGACGTGCGCGTAGTGACGCGACTCCGTCTGGTACTCGACGTGCGCGATCGAGATGGTGATACCGCGCTGGCGCTCCTCGGGAGCCTTGTCGATCTGGTCGAAGGCCGAGGCCTCGTTCAGGTCCGGGTACGCGTCGTGCAGCACCTTGGTAATGGCGGCCGTGAGGGTCGTCTTACCGTGGTCGATGTGACCGATGGTGCCGATGTTGACGTGCGGCTTAGTCCGCTCGAACTTCGCCTTCGCCACTGGGGTCCTCCTGGAGTGGTTCTGAACGCCTTGCTTCATCGGCGCCAGGTGATCTTTGCTGGGATGCCAGTAACCGGGGCCCGATTCCTCGGGTTTCGGGGGCCGGGCCCCGGTGACTGGTGTCAAGCCTAAAGCGTGAACTCGGGAGAGTTACTCGCCCTTGGCCTTCGCGATGATCTCCTCGGCGACGTTCCGCGGAACCTCGGCGTAGGAGTCGAACTGCATCGAGTAGCTTGCGCGACCCGAGGTCTTGCTGCGGAGGTCGCCGACGTAGCCGAACATCTCCGACAGGGGCACGAGGCCCCGCACGATGCGAGCACCGTGACGCTCCTCCATGGCCTGAATCTGGCCACGGCGGGAGTTGATGTCGCCGATGACCTCGCCCATGTAGTCCTCGGGCGTGGTGACCTCAACGGCCATCATCGGCTCGAGGATGACGGGAGAAGCCTTGCGCGCGGCCTCCTTGAAGGCCTGCGAACCGGCGATCTTGAACGCGAGCTCGGAGGAGTCGACCTCGTGGTAGCCACCGTCGAGAAGGATGACGCGGACGCCGGTCATCTCGTAGCCGGCCAGGATGCCGAACTGCATGGCCTCCTGCGCACCCGCGTCGACCGAAGGGATGTACTCCTTCGGGATGCGGCCACCGGTGACCTTGTTCACGAACTCGTACGAGGCGTCGCCGCCCTCGATGGGCTCGATCGCGATCTGCACCTTGGCGAACTGACCGGTACCACCGGTCTGCTTCTTGTGGGTGTAGTCCACGCGCTCGACGGCCTTGCGGATCGTCTCGCGGTACGCGACCTGCGGCTTGCCGACGTTCGCCTCGACCTTGAACTCACGACGCATGCGGTCGACGAGGATGTCGAGGTGAAGCTCGCCCATACCACCGATGATGGTCTGGCCAGTCTCCTCGTCCGAGTGGACCTGGAAGGAGGGGTCCTCCTCCGCGAGACGCTGGATGGCGACACCCAGCTTCTCCTGGTCACCCTTGGACTTGGGCTCGATGGCGACCTGGATGACCGGCGCCGGGAAGTCCATGGACTCCAGGATGACCGGGTTCTTCTCGTCGCACAGCGTCTCACCGGTGGTGGTCTGCTTGAGGCCCATGACGGCGACGATGTCGCCGGCGCCCACCGCGTCGATCTCCTCACGCTTGTTCGCGTGCATGCGGTAGATCTTGCCGATGCGCTCCTTCTTGCCCTTGACGGAGTTCAGCACCGAGGTGCCGGCCTCCAGGCGACCGGAGTAGATCCGGACGAAGGTGAGCTTGCCGAGGTGCGGGTCACTCGCGATCTTGAACGCGAGGGCCGACAGCGGCTCGTCGTCGGACGGCTTGCGCTTCACGACGACCTCGGCGTCCTTGACGTCGTGGCCCTCGATGGCCTCGACGTCCAGGGGCGACGGGAGGTAGCGCACGACCGCGTCGAGCAGGGGCTGAACGCCCTTGTTCTTGAACGCGGTGCCACAGAAGACGGGGGTCACCGTGGTGTCGCCACCCTTGCCGGAGGCAATGGTGATGCGACGGACGGCGGCGTAGAGCTGCTCCTCGGTGGGCTCGGTGCCCTCGAGGAAGAGCTCCATGAGCTCCTCGTCGTTCTCCGCGATGGTCTCGACCATCTTGGCGCGGTACTCGTCGGCGAGCTCGGCCTTGTCCGCGGGGATGTCGACGACGTCGTACATCTCACCCTTGGTGGCCTCGGCGGACCAGACAAGGGCCTTCATGCGAACGAGGTCGATGACGCCCTCGAAGTCGGCCTCGGCACCGATCGGGAGCTGCATGACGATCGGGGTCGCGCCGAGGCGGTCCACGATCATGTCGACGCAGCGGAGGAAGTCGGCGCCGGTCCGGTCGAGCTTGTTGACGAAGCAGATGCGCGGAACGCCGTAGCGGTCCGCCTGACGCCAGACGGTCTCGGACTGGGGCTCGACGCCGGCCACACCGTCGAACACGGTGACAGCACCGTCGAGCACGCGCAGCGAACGCTCCACCTCGACGGTGAAGTCGACGTGGCCCGGCGTGTCGATGATGTTGATCGTGTGATCGACATTCTCGAGCGGCCAGTGGCAGGTCGTCGCGGCGGACGTGATCGTGATGCCGCGCTCCTGCTCCTGCTCCATCCAGTCCATCGTGGCAGCGCCGTCGTGGACTTCACCGATCTTGTACGAGACGCCGGTGTAGAACAGGATCCGCTCGGTGGTGGTCGTCTTGCCCGCGTCGATGTGAGCCATGATGCCGATGTTGCGCACCTTGGCAAGGTCAAGCGAAGTGGTAGCCATATCGGCTCAGTCTTCTCTCGGTCTCGATGTGGGTTGCGACTACCAGCGGTAGTGCGCGAAGGCCTTGTTGGACTCGGCCATCTTGTGCGTGTCCTCACGCTTCTTGACCGCAGCGCCAAGACCGTTGGAGGCGTCGAGGAGCTCGTTCATGAGGCGCTCGGTCATGGTCTTCTCGCGACGGGCGCGGGAGTAACCGACGAGCCAGCGGAGGGCGAGCGTGGACGCGCGGCCCGGCTTGACCTCGATCGGCACCTGGTAGGTGGCGCCACCGACACGGCGGGACTTGACCTCGAGGGCCGGCTTGACGTTCTCGAGAGCGCGCTTCAGCGTGATGACCGGGTCCTGGCCGGTCTTCTCACGAAGACCCTCCATGGCGCCGTACACGATGCGCTCGGCGGTGGAACGCTTGCCGTCCAGCAGGATCTTGTTGATCAGCGAGGTGACAAGAGGAGAGCTGTAGACCGGGTCGATGATGACCGGGCGCTTCGGGGCGGGGCCCTTACGAGGCATTCTTACTTCTCCTTCTTGGCGCCGTAGCGGCTGCGAGCCTGCTTACGGTTCTTGACGCCCTGCGTGTCGAGGGAACCGCGGATGATCTTGTAACGAACACCCGGCAGGTCCTTCACACGGCCACCGCGCACGAGCACGATGGAGTGCTCCTGCAGGTTGTGACCCTCACCCGGGATGTAGGCCGTGACCTCGATGCCGGAGGTCAGACGCACACGCGCGACCTTACGGAGGGCCGAGTTCGGCTTCTTCGGGGTGGTCGTGAACACACGCGTGCAGACGCCGCGACGCTGAGGGGAACCCTCGAGTGCGGGCGTCTTGTTCTTCTCGACCTTGTCCTGCCGGCCCTTACGGACCAGCTGCTGGATCGTAGGCACTACTTCTCCGGTTTCTGTGTGCCGTCGGTAAAACTAACCTGGAACATTCACCGACCCACGCGGTCGGGTGTGTCGAACCTCGCGGACCTCCGCACGAGGCGGAAAAGGCGCGGATCGCGGTGGCCGGTATATGACTCGCCGTGCGGTTGAGGACACGCACGGGAGCCCAGGCACACCCCAGGCACAAGGCTTGAGCGTACCTATCGCACGGACTCCGGTCAAAACAAATGCCCATGCGCACGGGGTCCCGGCCGGGGGCGGGCGCGGATCGTTCCTGCACCGACCCCGGACCGGATCCGGAAGACCCCGTCCCACAGCCCCGGACCGGGCCCGACAACTCCGGGGGCGCGGGCCCGGACGAGGTCCGCGACGCTTCGGGGCGCGGGCCCGGACGAGGACCGGGGTGCCGCGGGTCCACGGGGCGGGTCTCGCGCCCGAGTGACCCCGGAAGCGGCCCTGCGCGGGTCAGTCCCGGGCGGTGCGGCGGGGCTCGGGGGCCTCGCCGGCGTCCGCCGTGTCGGTGTCGGGCTCCAGGAACTGGTTGACGACCTTGACGAAGACGCCCATGCGCTCGTCGGGGACCCCCAGCCAGCGGGCGAAGTCCTCCATCGAGGGCTGCCAGTCGCTCGGCGGCAGCAGGTCCGCCGCCATCGGGAGCTCCTCGGGGGTCACGCGACCGGACCGGATGAGCATGTCGCGGACGGAGACTCCGAGCAGCGGAGCGATCCGGCGCATGGTCTCCAGGTCGGGCATGCTCTGTCGCTGCAGCAGGCGCGTGACGGCGGCGCGGTGGACGCCGGCCTCGTCCGCGATCCGGGACTTGCCGCCTCCGCGCGGGCTGTCGATGTCGTAGCCGCGCTGCCTCATCAGGCCTTCCACCCAGCCTGCGAATTCGTCGAGCCCTTGAGTGCTCATGTGTACCGCTCCTCGCTCCCCACCCTCCGGACCCTTACCTTAGCGTGCTTGCGCGCACGGAATTACGTGCTTTCGGGCACGCAATCGTGTCGAATCGGTGAAGGACCGGACGGGGCCCTTTCGATTTTTGTTGCGCGCTCGCACGCAACGTGTAAGTCTGGCTCGCCGCCGCACTCGTCGGCCCCCTGAGCCCCAGGCGCCCCACCGGCCCCGTGGACGGCCCCGGCGGGCCCCGGACCGTGGAGAACCCCTTGTTCCATCCCGACCCGTCCCCCTGGCAGGCCTCCGCCGCGTGCGCCGGCCTCTCCCCGTCCGTCGTCTTCGCCCGCCGCGCCAAGGAGGCCGCCCCCGCCCTGCGGGCCTGCGCCTCCTGCCCCGTACGGAGCGAGTGCGAGAGCGCGGTGGCCCCGGCCGAGAGCTACTTCGACGGCGTCTGCGCGGGCCGCCTCTGGCGCAACGGGCGCCCGGCGGACGCCTCCCGCGTGGCGAAGGCGCTCGCCCCGACGGGGGGCGTCGGCCGTGGCTGACCTCGCCGGCACCGAGCCCGTGCTGCGGGACATCGCGCTCTGGACCGCCTCCCTGGTACGGCAGTTCCCCGAGCTCGCCGAGGAGCTCGCGCCCGGCCGGCGCGGGCCCGGCCCGTCCTCCGCAGGCCCCTCCCCCGCCGGCCGCGACGAGCTGATCCGCGAGGAGCGCCGGGAGGCACTGCTGCTCGAACAGCGGCACGGGCTCGCCGTCCCCGGCCACGGGGCCGCCCCGATCCGGCTGCACGTCTCCGACGCCATCCGCGACATCACCGACGGGGTGGTGGAACTGGAGGAGGCGGTCTGCGCCCGGCTCGCGCTGCCCCGCCCGCCCCGCGCCGGGGTGATCGACCGCCTCCGGCGCCTCGTGGCGCTGCTCGACGGGATCGCGGCCCACCCGGACCTGGCCCGGCACGTACGGGACGAGATCCGCAGGATGGCCCGGCGCTGCGCCCGGACGCTCGGCGACGCGGAGACGATCGTGCGGGTGTCGGGCCGCTGCCCCTGGTGCGACTCGGTGTCGCTGCGGGCCTTCCCTGACCGGCGCGCGGTGCTGTGCGTGAACCCGGCCTGCGTCTGCACCGACGAGGTGTGCGGCTGCCAGGACGACCCCGCCTACCGGCACCTGTGGCCGGAGGACCGGTGGGGGGAGCTGTCGGAGGCCTCGGGGACCCGTACCGAGGAGATCGAGGCCGCGATGGACGACCGGAAGGAGACCCCGTGCTGAGCTCCCCCGCCCTGCCCACGCTGGTACCCGGCCCGCTGGCCGCCGAGGAGGCGGGGGTGGCGCCCGCGACGATCCGCAAGTGGGTCCAGCTCGGGCACCTGCGGGCCGCGGGCCGGGCCGGCCGGGCGCAGCTCTTCCGCCTGGAGGACGTCTTCGCGGCGGAGCGCCTGGCCCGCCGCCGGCCCCGTACCGCCTGACCCCCGCACGAGAAGCGCCCCGCACGAGAAGCGCCCCGCGTCCCCTCCGGACGCGGGGCGCTTCGTCATGCCGCCGTCACGCCTCCAGGAAGCGGTGGAGGGAGTCGGTGAGGGCGGTGGCGAAGCGCTCGCGGGTCTCCTCGGGGACGCGGTCGAGGGAGAGGTACGGGTTGAGGTCCTCCAGCTCGACGAGGAGCAGCTCGCCGCCGGGTGCGCGGCAGGCGTCGACGCGCTGGACGCCGTGGTCGAGGGTGTTCCAGTCGATGAAGCGGTGTGCGAAGGCGAGGTCGTCGGCGGTGGGCTCGTACGGCTCCAGGACCCAGCGGCGCTCGGGGTCGGGGGCGTACAGGGCGTACTGGAAGAGGTCGTCGACGAAGTAGAAGGAGACCTCGTACCGGAAGTCGACGCGCGGCTGGACGAGGAGCTCTCCGTACGTGAGCCCGGCGAGCTCCTCGTACGAGAGGAATCGCAGCCCTATGGAGTCGGCGCCGGCCTTCGGCTTGACCGCGTACTCGGCGGCCTCCGGCAGGAGGTGGAGGTCCTCGGCCCGGTCGACGGTGGGGATGACGGGGTGTCCGGCGGCGGTGAGGTCGAGGAGGTACTGCTTGCCGGCCATGTCGCCGCGGCCGTGGAGGGGGTTGTAGACCCGGGCGCCGAGGGCGCGGGCCCGCTCGCGGAAGGCCTCGTACTCCTTCCGGTACCCGATGACCGGCCCGGTGTTGCGCACGACGAGGGCGTCGAAGCCGTCCATGAGGGCGGCGGCGTCGAGCGGGTGGCAGAGCGCCAGGTCGAAGCTCTCGCGCAGCCGGGCGGTGAGCCGGACGTCCTCGTCGCCGTACCGACGGCCACGGGCGGGGTAGGCGAGGTCGGTCACGTAGAGCAGACGGGGACGGGGGGACACGGGGCGGCTCCTGGGTCGGTCGTGGCCGTCAACCTACCCAGGGGCGCGTACCGGGCCGTCCGGAGGGCCGTCCGGCAGATCGGATCGCGAATTAGTTGCGTGCGCGCACGCTCCCTGTCACAGTTGGTGCAGCGGCGGAGCTGTGCCCGCGAGACGGGCCGCAGTCTCCGCCGTCCGCCGTCCGGGAGCGCTCCGCGCCCCCGCCCCTCCCCGCGTCGAGCGCCCCGGACGGCCGGTCCCGCCTCCCCTTCTCCCGAGGAGAACCGTCATGACCACTCCCCCGAGTGCGTTCCCGGACGTCGAGAAGCTGGTCGTCGACGTCCTCAAGGCCGACCCGGCACTGGCCGGCGTCACGGTCGCCGCCCAGGCGCCGGCCGGCTTCGACGGCACGCAGAGCGCCGTCCTGGTGAACCGCCGCGGCGGCGCCTGGATCGGCGACCTGCACGTCGACAAGCCGCTGATCGAGTTCGAGGTGTACGGCCCGACCAAGACCGCGGCCCACGTCCTCGCCAACGCCGCCCGCAAGGCGCTGCTCGCCACCATCGGCAAGCAGCTCGGCGCCCACCTCGTCAGCGACGTCGAGGAGCAGGACGGGCCCCGCTGGATGCCCGACTACCTCTACCGGGGCGCCAACCGCTACCTCTGCGTCATCCAGCTCTCGCTGAACGTCTTCTGAGACACCCAGCGACCACAGACCAGGCCTCGCCGTCCGGCGGGGCCTTTGCCGTACCCGGAGCCGGACTCCGGGCACGGGCAGCCCTCACAACCCAAGGAGAAACACCACCATGGCAGGAAACAACTCCGCCGAGATCCGCGTCGCAGGCATCGGCAAGCTCTACGTCGCCGACGCCGGCACCTCCCTCCCCGCCACCTTCGGCACGGACTCCGCCGCCGACTGGTCCGGCGCGGGCTGGAAGGACCTCGGCTTCACCTCGGGCGACGGCGTCACGTTCTCGAAGAAGGACAAGCTGGAGGCCATCGACTCGTGGCAGTCGGTCTCCCCGGTCCACTACATCTACTCGAGCCGTGACCTGTCCCTGAAGTTCTCGCTGCTCCAGTTCAACGAGGACACGCTGCCGTTCTTCATGGGCGGCGACGCGGTGAAGGCGGAGCCGACCCCGGCGGTCGACACCTACCGCTACGAGATCGCCGAGCGTCCGTTCGCGGACGTGCGCGCCCTCGGCCTGGAGTTCACCGACGTCAAGGCCGGTGGCACGACCGCGGTGAAGTACCGCTTCATCATCCCGCGCGGCCAGGTCACCGCCACCGACGACATCAAGCTGGCCCGCAAGGCCGCGGCTCAGCTGGGCGTCACCTTCACCGCCATGTCGAAGGGCGACGGCAAGCCGCTGGCGACCTTCCTCATGAAGGACAGCCAGTACTCCGCGGGTCCGGCGACGTGGCCGAGGAGTACTTCACCACCATCGGCGACGACCGGGACGCGGTGTTCGCCGCGCGGGAAACGCATGTGCGTCGTAAGAACG